>CAXBKI010000069.1:0-9462 GCA_963975955.1 uncultured Devosia sp. | reverse complement strand
CGATAGGCACGCAGGGCGACGTTCAACCCTATCTTGCTCTGGCCATTGCGCTGAAAGAGCGCGGCTATTCGGTCGTTCTGGGGGCGTCCGAAGAATTCCAGGGCATGGTCGAGGGCTATGGCATCGAGTTCCATACGCTTGGGCCATCGATCCAGGCCTTCCTGACCCAGCAGCGATTCGAGAACGCGATGAGCCAGTCCATGCTCATCAACGGCCCCTCGCTCCTGCGCCAGGGCCAGCAGATCGTCGACACGGCAGCGCGCCACGCCTGGCATATGTGCCAGGGTGCCGACATGCTGATCCTGAACATGAATACCAGCTTTGGCATCGATATTGCCGAGGCGCTGCACATTCCCGCCATCATGGTGGCCCTGCAGCCGCTCAACTCGACGAGCGAATTCCCGCTATGCATCTATTACGGGGCGGACTTCGGACCCGCCTTCAATCGCCTGACCTATACGGCGATGACCGTGCAGCAGATCTACTACAACCTGCCGCGCAACAAGCTCCGGCGCGAGCTCATGGGGCTCGATTCGCGCAAGAAGGGCGGCTTCTTCCGCAATACGGACGGAACATCGCTGATCACGCTCTACCCCTACTCTCCTGTTGTCTCCCCGCGTCCGCGTGACTGGCCCAAGAGCGCCATTGTCACCGGCTACTGGAGCCTCAAGGACCGGTCGGACTGGCAGCCTTCGCCTGAATTCCAGAAATTTCTCTCCGAAGGCGAAGCGCCAATCTATATCGGCTTTGGGTCGATGCCGTTCGGCGCGGAACGCAATACCAAGATCCTGAAGGAAGCCGTCGCCATGTGGGGCGGCCGGGCCGTCGTGGCGCGGGGCTGGGGCGGGATCAATCCCAAGGACCTGCCCGAATCCATCTTTGCCATCGAAAAGGCGCCACACGACAAGCTGTTCAAATATGTTTCTGCCGTGGTTCACCATGGCGGCGCCGGCACGACCTCGGCGGGACTGCATCTGGGCCGGCCGACATTTGTCGTGCCCCAGGCAGTTGACCAGCCCTATTGGGGCCGCCGGGTCTATGAGCTGGGCTGTGGGCCAAAGCCGGTGCGGCTGCGCAAGCTGACGTCCGAAATTCTGGCCGGGGCCCTGGCTGATCTGAGCACCAATGCAGACTATCGTCGCAATGCGACCGATATTGCCGAGCGGCTATATGCCGAGGACGGGACAGACAAGGCAATCAAGGTGATCGAGCGGGTGATGGACAGCTATGTGCCCCGCATCGCCAAGGTCAAGAAAGCCAAGAAGACAAAAGTTCTTCTCAAAAAAGTCAGCTGATGCGGTGGCACAGCGACTGACCAGAACAAAAAGGGGAGGCAGACGCCTCCCCTTTTCCATTCTGGCCAGACGGCTGTCTACTGCGCCGGCACGGCCGCGTCGACATCAAGCGCGTCAATGCTCTCGCCACGGTCGTAAACGGCCTGGTCGAGAATGCCCTGCCGCTTGGCGACAATGGTTGGCACCAGGGCCTGGCCGGCAACGTTGACTGCGGTCCGGCCCATGTCGAGGATCGGATCGACTGCCAGCAACAGGCCGACACCCTCGAGTGGCAGGCCGAGCGTGGACAAGGTCAGGGTGAGCATGACCACGGCGCCGGTCAGCCCGGCGGTTGCGGCGGAGCCCAGCACAGATACGAAGACGATCAGCAGGTATTCCTGCAAGCCTAGCTGGATCCCAAAGAACTGGGCCACGAAGATCGCCGAAATCGCAGGATAGATGGCGGCGCAACCGTCCATCTTGGTCGTCGCGCCCAATGGCACGGCGAAGGCGGCATACTCGCGCGGCACCCCCAGATTCTGTTCCGTGACGCGTTCTGTCAGCGGCAAGGTGCCAATGGAAGAACGCGAGACGAAGGCAAGCTGGATGGCGGGCCAGGCGCTCTGAAAGTACCGTACAGGATTGAGGCCATTGGCCTGCAGCAGAACCGGATAGACCACGAACAATACCAAAGCCAGGCCAATATAGATGGCGGCCGAGAACCAGCCAAGCTGGGCCAGTGCGTCCCAACCATAGACGGCCACAGCATTGCCGAGCAAGCCGACGGTTCCGATCGGGGTCAACCGGATGACCCACCACAGGATCTTGTGGATGATCTTGAGGAACGAGCGATTGAACGCCAGGAAGGTGTCAGCAGCCGGACCCACGCGGAGGGCGGCAACGCCCACAGCAATGGCAACGACCAGAATCTGCAATACGTTGAAGTTCAGGCTGGTCGTCGCCGAGCTGTCGGTGACGCGGGTGGAGGCCTGAAGCCCCAGGATATTGGATGGGATCAGCCCCTTGAGGAAATCCAGCCACGAACCGGACGAGGATGGCAGACGCGCCGCCTCGGCGGTAACCCCGGTATGCAGGCCTGGCTGGATGATCAACCCCAATGCGATGCCGATCGACACCGCAATAAGCGCGGTGATGGCGAACCACAGCAGGGTCTGCCAGACAAGTTGGGCCGCATTGTTGAGCTCGCGCAGATTGGCGATAGAGGCGACGATAGCGGTAAACACCAGTACGGGCACCAGCGCCCGCAGCAGCGAGACAAAGGTGGAGCCAATGGTGGCGAGCGTCTGGGTGAGCCAGTTGGCATTGCCAGCGACATCGGGCCCCATCTGGCGGGCAATGAAGCCCAGAACCAGACCGACGACCATGGCTACCAGCACCTGGAAGCCGAAGGAACGATAAAAAGGTTTGGCCGGTCGCGGCGGGCGACCAGCAGACGCAGAAATGGAAGACATTACGAACCTATCACTAGCCGATGAAATGCCCACACATTGAGCACTTGGCATCTTATTTGCGCAACAACTTACGCCTTTGGCGCGCATAGGGCTGCGCATGGGATTCCAATTGCAGTGGCATGCCAGGAATATCGTGTCAGAAGAAAAAGGTTTGTGGCAAAGGCCGTGCTGCCGCGCTCAAGCGCGATCCACCAGCGAGGTGAGTCCGGCCACCAGACCAGGGAAAACCATCGAAACCACAAATGCGATGATCAATACCCCCATGCCCGCGTCAAACCAGGCCAATGCCAAAAGCCCTGCTCCGGCGAGAAAGGTCGTCACGCCTGTGCTGCGGTGCACCAGTCTCCAGGCCGCTTCAGAAACGATGGGCCATGGCATGCGCAGGCCCGCATAGGTGTGTCGCTCAGCCTCGAACAGCACGACGCCCAGCCCCAGCATGAAGACACCAAGGCCAAAGCCGGTCAGGCGGATAACATCGAGATCGGAACCAATGCCGGCCATGAGCAGCCCAAGCTGGGTGGCAGCGATGACGGCAAGCAGCAGGGTCAAGGTCGGGTCAAGAATGTGCTGGGATTTGGCGAACTGGTTTTTTGTGAACAGACGCCCGATCAGGAAGAACAGCAGCAGTAACGCCAGTGCCAGCACAGGGGCAATCGAAAGCGCCAGCTCCCGGGGCCAGAGCCAGTCTGCACGACCGCCGGACCAGTGGGCGACATAGGTAAAATCGACAGGAACGCGGATAAGCGCTACGCCCGTCGTGGCAAGCATGACGGCAAAGAGCAGCAGATGAAAGCGCGTTACGAGACTGGCCATGGGGAATAAATAGGCTTGGCTTGCGGCAATGCCAGAGGTCACCTGGTGAGGCCAGGTATGCAAAGAAAAGGGCCGGTTTCCCGGCCCCTTCCAAAAATCGATAGTCTTCCGCTTAGCGCTTGGAGAACTGGAAGGACTTGCGGGCCTTGGCCTTGCCGTACTTCTTGCGTTCGACGACGCGGCTGTCGCGGGTGAGGAAACCACCCTTCTTGAGCACGGGACGCAAGGCTGGCTCAAAGAAGTTGAGCGCCTTGGAAATGCCGTGACGAACAGCGCCGGCCTGGCCGGACAGACCACCACCGGCGACAGTGACGACAACGTCGTACTGGTCGGTGCGTTCGGTCGCCACGATCGGCTGCTTGACGATCAGCTGCAACACTGGACGTGCGAAGTAGGTAGAAAACTCACGGCCATTGACGGTGACGCTGCCCTTGCCTGGCTTGATCCAGACGCGTGCGACGGCGTTCTTGCGCTTGCCGGTTGCGTAGGCACGGCCCTGGGCGTCGAGCTTCTGAACGTGCACCGGAGCGGTGTTGACGGCAGGAGCGACAGCGGTGGTGCCGAGGTCTTCGAGGGAGTTGATGGTTTCGGCCATATTACTTCACCCGCGCATTCTTGGAGTTCATCGCAGCAACATCCAGCTTGGCCGGATTCTGAGCTTCGTGGGGATGCTCGGCGCCGGTGTAGACGCGGAGATTCTTGAGCTGAGCACGGGTCAGCGGACCGCCCGGCATCATGCGGCGAACCGCGTTCTCAAGTACGCGCTCTGGAAAACGACCTTCGAGAATCTCGCGGGCCGTACGGTCCTTGATGCCGCCGGGGTGGCCGGTGTGCCAGTAGAACTTGTGCTGGTCCAGCTTGCGGCCGGTCAGCTTCACCTTGTCGGCATTGATGACAACAATGTTGTCGCCCATGTCCATGTGAGGGGTGAAAGTTGGCTTGTGCTTGCCGCGCAGACGCGAGGCAATGATCGAAGCAACGCGACCCACGACGAGGCCTTCGGCATCGATCAGGATCCACTTCTTGTCGATCTCGCTCGGTTTTGCCGAGTAAGTGCTCATGCTTGAATTCCCTAAATTCCTGGGGTGACAGGCTCCTCCAGACAGGAAAAGCGTCACGTTCGGTGGTCCGTGTATGAGGGATTCCGCCTCTCGTCAATAGCCTAGATTTTATCCAATAAAATCAACGCACTACGATAACGGTATTATATTACCACACATCCGGTGCACGTTATGGCGCGCTGCGGGCAGCACGGCGCATGTCGGCGATATAGGCAATGGTGACGCCCGCCAGCATGAAGGCCAGGGCCTGATGGCCCACGGCCAGCGAGGTAGGTACATGCATCAGCAGCGTGCCGATCCCCAGGACGACTTGCAGCAGGACGAGCAGGCCCAGCCGCGGCAACCAGCCATGTACGCCAGCAAACCCACCAGCGCTGCGCTGCTGGAATACCATCACGGCCAAATAGGCGACGATGACATAGGCAATCGTGCGATGGATGAACTGCACCGTCATGGCGTTTTCAAAGAGGTTTTTCCAGCCCGGCTGCATGACCGCCAGACCATTGGGGACCAGGGCACCATCCATCAGTGGCCAGGTATTATACCCCATGCCGGCATCAAGACCGGCCACAAAGGCCCCTGCCCCGATCTGCACGATGAGCAGCCCGAGCAGCACCACGGCCCATCCCATATTGCGGGTTGGGTCGGCGCCGGGAACGCGGCCGGGCTCAAGCGAACGCGGCACGTAAACCAGCGCGATGAACAATAGCGAGGCTGCCGTCAGGTGAGCGGCCAGTCGGTATTGCGACACGGAGGTAAGTTCACTGAGCCCAGACGAAACCATCCACCAGCCCAGAAGCCCTTGAAAGCCACCGAGCACGAACAGACCGAACAAGGGCCATGCCAGTTGTGGCGTGAAGCGCTTTTGCGCCAGGAACACGACAAAAGGCACCAGGAACGCAACGCCCAGCAGGCGGCCAAGCAGCCGGTGGACGAACTCCCAGAAGAAGATGACCTTGAAATCCGCCACGCTCATCCAGCTATTGTTCACCTGGTACTGCGGGATCTGCTTGTAGGCGTCGAACTCGGCCTGCCACTGGGCATCGTTCAGCGGCGGGATGATCCCGGAGATGGGTTTCCAGCTGGTGATGGACAGTCCCGACTCGGTCAGCCGCGTGATGCCGCCCACCACCACCATCAGCAGCACCAGAGCCGCCATGGCATAGAGCCAGATGCGCACAGGCCGCAGCCGGTCGCTGGCGTAATTGATCTGGCTAAGTGCGGCATTGTGAACGCTGGTCACTGCATTTTCCCGGTGTCGATGAACCCCGCAGAGTGGTATGCCCGGGCAACTTCTCCTGCAATAGGCGCGATGCCGCACATGACCCAGCGTAACCGCAAGTTGATCGGTGTTTTTCTTATCCTGGGATCGATCATTGCCTGGCTGTCGATCTTTACGTCGGTCTATCTGGCGTTTCCGCCGGATCTGCCGATCTGGATCCTGATGCCCTATTTCATGGTTGCAGGCATGGGCTGGCTCTATCCCGCCATGGCCATCATCCGCTGGATGGCCAAGCCAAACGCGTGATCAGCCAGTCAATCGCCCCAGCACCGAGAATATCGCGCCTGTAGCAAAAACATCGACATAGCGGCGGGATTGAAAGTAGCCGTTGAGCGACACGCGCGGCAGTGACACCGGATCCTTGGCGTGGCGCCGATAGAGACCGCCCGGGCGTGTCGTGACCGCAGAAGCAAAGCCCAGCTCCCGGGCGAGTTCGAATTCGCGGGGCCCGGCGGAGAGCGGGCCACCCAGTGGGTAGGAAAAATGGGCCGGGCGCTGACCGAACTGGGCCAGCAGGATATCGGCGGATCGGCTCATTTCGTCGCGGGCCTGATCAAGGGGCAACTTCGCGAGTTCATAGTGGTGGACGGTGTGCGCGCCGATGGTGCACAGCGGCTCACTGGCGAAATGGCGCAGTTCAGGCCAGTCCATGATCAGTTCACGGCACTGCCCGTGCAGGTCATGGCCGTAGGCCCTGGCAAAGTTGCGAACCAGTTCTACCCGCTTGTCCTCGGGCATTTTTCGCATCTGCCAATATAGCGTATCGAAGACTTCCTGCTTCTGCCGCCGGGTTCGGGTATCGACGTAGTCAGTTTCATTGCCCACCGTGAGCGCGATCGCCTGCTGGCGGGCAATGATGTCCTCGATGGCCTGCCACCACAGCTCGCCCACGCCATCGACCAGTGCGGTCGGAACATAGAGGGTAAAGGGTGCCTCCTGACGGCGCAGAACAGGCAACGCGTGCTGGAGGTTGTCCTTGTAGGCATCGTCAAACGTCAGCACGACAAAGGCACGCCCCTTGCCCCGGGCAGCGAGGCGTTCCAGCGCCTCATCGAGGCTGACGATGTCAATGTCGAGATCGCGCAACCGCTCGATGACATAGTCGAGAAAGGCGGGCTGAACCTGCAATATGGCATTGGGGGAAAAATCGGCGGGTGTTTCAGGCAGCACGCGATGCAAGGTGAAAATCACGCCACGGGACTGCGACAGCATGCGCAACAGCCCGGGCAGACGCGACAGCCAGATCAGCTCGAACATCGCACGGATAATTGCGTATTTCGCCGACATGATAGGTTCCGATCAGGCAGCGGCGCGCGCGGGTCCGTGGGCAACTTCGACGGTCTTGAACCCGTCCTGCAACAACCGTCTCCGGCTATCGGCAACGCCCTGAATCTCGTCGCCAATATCGGCCACCAGGACCACACGGCCATCCATGTCCGCGAACATGGGCAGTGTGGAACCCTCCCCAATAGGTCCGGTAAGCAGCACCACGACTTCGTAGATGTCACCAAGGGCCTCAACCAGCGTCGCAGGCTTGGTGGAATGACGCAGCAGGGATGGTTCGCGGCCCCATGGAATTTCGGCAAAGCTGTTGTCGGCAGATTTATGGACCACGCCGCCAAAGCTGGACATGTCGTGGCTGAGGTCTGACAGACCGGCTTCTTCACTGACACGCGCGCTACCGGCATCCACCAGTGCAACGCTGAGCCCCCGGGCCAGCGCATCTGCGACGAGCTCTTCTGCCAGCGCCTCACATTCCTCGTGTTCGCCGTGGGCTGCCAGCATCACCAGATGGGTCCGGCCAAGCACGAAATCGGCAGTCAGCTCGGATATGCTGACCATGTCGGGGATCGCATCGTCCGATGGCGTGGCCAGATCGCCGGACGCTTCGGCTGCACTGGCAAGCACCGGTTCAACCCATGACTGGCCAGGGGCCGTAGCAGTAAAATCGGTATCGTCGGACATTGCCTGCAGAAGTCGGCTATCGGCAGAATCCTGGTCGCGCACCTGCCCGGAACGCGACACTTCCAGATCGTCCCAAGCCGGTTCGACAAATTGGGGGCTGGTAACCGTCGCGTCGGTGTCGACGACCTCGGCTTCTGCGACCGCGGCCTCTGCTACCGCCTGGTCCTCATTGAGCGCGGGCTCTGGACGGACGGCATCAGCGTCTGCCTCCATCTCATATCGCTGGTCCGGCTCGAGTTCAGCCTCGGAGAACGGCACCGCGTCGAGTTCGTCCTGTGGCCGCTCGGGAACCTGGCTCGCGATGATGGCACGGCCGGACATGAGTTCGGCAAAGACAATCAGTCCAAGCTGGGCCAGGACGACCACAATGCCGACAGCCATCAGGATGAGCTGAACCTTTGGCGACGCGGGGGTGACGGAGGGCGCCGCGACGCTGACGACACGAACGTCGGGCAAGGCGGAGCTGGTCTCGGTGCGCGAGAATGCCTCATTATAGCGCTGCAGATAGCCTTCAAGCAGGTCCCGCTGCGCCTTGGCCTCCCGTTGCAGGCCATCCAGGGTCACGGTGTCCTGGGTTGCCGTTGACGCGGAGACTTTCGCGCTGGACAGATCGGCCTTCAGCGAGGCTTCCAGCCCGGCTTCGATCTGGGCTTCGGCTTCGAGAGCATCGGCAACGCGGCGCCCCTCGGCCGCTATCTGGTTATCCAGTTCGGCGATCTGGGCGGCCAGCGCCCGAATGACCGGATGGCTGGGCAGAAGCGTTGCGGAACGCTGCGCCATCTCGCCCTGCAATCCTGCCTTTTGCTCACTCAAACGCTGAATGACGACCGAATCGCGGACATCGGCCACGCCCTCGATCGACTGTCCGCGGTCAAGCATGCCCCGGATCATGTCGGCTCTGGTGACAGCGGTATTCTTGCGTTCCTGCGCAGCGCTGATCTGGGTGGATATGGTGGAAAGCTGCTGGTCGAGCAGGCTGGTGTTGTTGCTGCCCGTGAACAGATCATTGTTGACCTTGAAATCGGCAACCGCTGTTTCCGCATCCTTGACCACAACGCGGAGACGCTCGATTTCGTCTCGCAACCAACCTGAGGCTTCGGCGGTATCGGAAAGTGAAAGCTGCGCACGCCGGGCAACATGGGCGTTGGCGACGGCGTTGGCGATATCGGCAGCTCGCTGGGGATCGGTGGATCGCACCAGAACCGAGATCAGGCGAGAATCGCGCTCCTGAACCACCGTCAGCCGGTCATTGAGATTGTTGAGTACCGTTTCGTCGATGCTGACGGGTGTCGATTTCCGACCCAGCAACTGACCGACGACGGCCAGTGGCGAAAAGCTACCCCCACCCATGCCGTTGAACTCAGGCACTGACCGCAGATCGAGCTGATCGATAACCTTGAGCAGCGTGTCGCGCGACTTGATCAGCTCGATCTGGCTGGAAACGACACCAGCCTCGCCCCCCGTCAGCGTCGGCACCTGCTCATTGGCGGCGCGGGAATACACGTTGCTGCGCGCCTCAACAAGAATGGAGGCGGAGGACTCATAGAGCCTTGGCATGAACATGAGCGCAGCAAATGTAACCGCCAGCAGAACCA
>CAXBKI010000068.1:0-9484 GCA_963975955.1 uncultured Devosia sp. | reverse complement strand
GATGCGATCAAGCACCTCATGGTTGCCCGCTCGCAGCATACCGGCCGCCGCGTTGACGATAGCGACATTGGTATTGCCGCGATGCCGCGCCGCATGGCCCGTCAAGGCTTCGATGCGACGGACCCCCGCCCCCACGGCGCTCTCGGCCACGATGGAGACCAGGCCGATATCGCCAGTGCGCCGAACATGGGTACCGCCGCACAGCTCCACCGACCAGCCAAGGCCGTTGCCTTCGGGCTCGCCCATGGCGACAACCCGCACTTCGTCGCCGTATTTCTCGCCAAACAGCGCCCGTGCACCCGATTCCTTGGCCTCCTCCACGCCCATCAGGCGGGTCTCAACCGGGGTATTCTGCAACACGATGGCATTGGCGATGTCTTCCACCTGGGCCATTTCCTGCTCGGTGACCGGCTTGGTATGCACAAAGTCAAAGCGCAGTCGATCAGGAGAAACCATCGAACCCTTCTGGGCGACGTGATCGCCCAGCACGATGCGCAGGGCTTCGTGCAGCAGATGGGTAGCCGAGTGATTGGACCGGATCGCCGAGCGGCGCGTGTGATCGACTACCAGGACGATGGGCTGCCCCAGTTTCAGCGTGCCTTGGGTGACCTTGACCTTGTGCGCAAAGACACCGTGGAATTTCTGTGTATCCTCGACGCTGGCAGCCAGGCCCTCGCCATGCAGCGCGCCGCTATCGCCGACCTGGCCGCCACTTTCGCCATAGAACGGCGTCTGATTGACCACCACGAAGCCTTCTTCGCCCAGCCCCAGCGACGACACTTCAACGCCGTCCTTGATCAGTGCCTTGATCTCGCCCTCGGCCGTTTCGGTTTCGTAGCCCAGGAATTCAGTGGGACCCAGTCGGTCGGCCAGTCCGAACCAGACGGTGTCGGTGGCTGCGCCACCAGCGCCTGACCAGCTCTTGCGCGCCTCTGCCTTCTGCGCGGCCATGGCGGCGTCAAAGCCGGACTGGTCAACCGTAATGCCGCGCAGTCGCAAGGCATCCTCGGTCAGATCGAGCGGAAAGCCATAGGTGTCGTAGAGCTTGAAGGCGGCAGTGCCATCGAGCACCGCGCCGTCACTCATATCCTTGGTCTCGTCGGCCAGGATCTGCAGACCACGACCAAGCGTCTTGAGGAAGCGACCTTCCTCGAGCTTGACCGTCTCGGCGATCATGGCTTCGCCGCTGCGCAATTCCGGATAGGCCTGGCCCATCTCGCGCACCAGGGTCGGCACCAGCTTGTAGATCACCGGCTCCTCTGAACCGAGCAGCGTGGCATGGCGCATGGCGCGGCGCATGATGCGGCGCAGCACATAGCCTCGGCCTTCATTGGAGGGCAGCACGCCCTCGGCAATCAGGAAGCTCATCGACCGCAGATGATCGGCGATAACGCGGAGGCTGCGATTGCCCTCGCCCTTGACGTCGACCCCGGTGGCCGATGCGGCGGCGCCGATCAGCGACTTGAACAGGTCGATATCGTAATTGTCGTGCACGCCCTGCATCACCGCGGCGATACGCTCGATACCCATGCCGGTATCAATCGAGGGCCGCGGCAGGTTTTCGCGGGCGCCGTCGGCCTGCTGTTCATACTGCATGAACACCAGGTTCCAGATCTCGATCCAGCGATCCCCGTCTTCCTCTGGCGAACCCGGAGGGCCACCCCACACCTTGTCGCCATGGTCGTAGAAGATTTCCGAGCACGGCCCACAGGGGCCCGTATCGCCCATCTGCCAGAAGTTGGATTTGGCGCCGAGCCGC
Organism: uncultured Devosia sp.; assembly: GCA_963975955.1. Lineage (GTDB taxonomy): Bacteria > Pseudomonadota > Alphaproteobacteria > Rhizobiales > Devosiaceae > Devosia. Next base: position 7,725 of record CAXBKI010000068.1, on the reverse strand, counting down.
ACGATGCGGTCCTCCGACAGGCCGGCCACCTTCTTCCATAGTGCCATGGCCTCATCATCATCCTGATAGATGGTGACCATCAGCTTTTCTTTAGGCAGATCCCACTCCTTGGTGAGCAGGTTCCAGGCCAGTTCGATCGCCTCTTCCTTGAAGTAGTCGCCGAACGAGAAATTGCCCAGCATCTCGAAAAAGGTGTGATGGCGGGCGGTGAAGCCAACATTATCCAGGTCATTGTGCTTGCCGCCGGCGCGCACGCATTTCTGCGCCGTGGTGGCCCGCACATAGGGACGCTTTTCCACACCGGTGAAAGTGTTCTTGAACTGCACCATGCCGGCATTGGTGAACATCAACGTCGGATCATTGCGCGGCACCAGCGGTCCTGATGCCACGGCCTCATGGCCATTGCGCACAAAGTACTGGGAAAAACTCGAACGCAGGTCGTTAACGCTGGTCATGGAAGGACTTTCATTCCGAGAATGGTGCGCACGCACCGCAGATGTCGGCTGGCTTTCTATCGCGGGGCCAGCCGGAATGTCCAGCATTGCGGCGGCAATACGACGCCCCGACGGTCACTGCCGGGCCAGGCTGCGGTATCCACAGCTGCCAGGCGCGGCCAGACGGGGAATGGCGTGCCCCTCCATCTGCCCGACCGCCAATCAGGTCGCCCCCTGATCCACCGGTCTGAAATGCAAAAAGGGGCAGCGTTAACGCGCTACCCCGATACCCTGCATGGGAAAAATGACCTTGGCGAACGGCCTAATCGTCGCCCGCCGTCTCGTCCCCCGCACCGGCGACCAGCAAGACCTCGCCCAGCAGGCCCGAGCTCTCGCGCACGCTCTGCTCAATGGCATTGGCCGCAGCCGGATTATCCTTGAGGAACTGACGGGCATTCTCACGCCCCTGCCCCAGACGCTGACTGTCCCAGGAGAACCAGGCGCCGGCCTTCTCGACGATCCCCGCCTTGACGCCCAGATCAAGCAGTTCGCCTGTCTTGGAAATGCCTTCGCCATACATGATGTCGAACTCAACCTGACGGAATGGCGGGGCCAGCTTGTTCTTGACCACCTTCACGCGCGTCTGGTTGCCAACGATCTCTTCACGATCCTTGAGCGCGCCGATACGACGAATATCCAGACGAACCGAGGCATAGAACTTGAGCGCATTGCCGCCGGTGGTCGTCTCGGGCGATCCATACATCACGCCGATCTTCATGCGAATCTGGTTGATGAAGATCACCAGGCACTTGGATTTGGAGATCGACGAGGTCAGCTTGCGCATGGCCTGGCTCATCAACCGAGCCTGCAGGCCTGGCAGCGAATCGCCCATCTCGCCTTCCAGCTCGGCCCGCGGTGTCAGTGCCGCAACCGAATCGACTACCAGCACATCGATGGCGCCCGACCGCACCAGCGTATCGGTGATCTCCAGCGCCTGCTCACCGGCGTCCGGCTGCGAAATCAGCAGGTCGTCGACATTGACGCCCAGCTTGCGGGCATAGATCGGATCCAGCGCGTGCTCGGCGTCCACAAAGGCGCAAATGCCGCCGGCCTTCTGGGCCTCGGCGATCACATGCAGCGCCAGCGTGGTCTTGCCCGAGCTTTCAGGTCCGAAAATCTCGACGATACGACCCTTTGGCAGGCCGCCGATACCCAGCGCGATATCCAGGCCCAGCGAGCCTGTCGAGATCGACTCGACTTCAATCGCCGAGGCCTCGCCCAGACGCATGATCGAGCCCTTGCCGAAATTGCGCTCAATCTGGCTGAGCGCCGCAGCAAGTGCCTTGTCCTTATCCATCGATCCACCTTCAACAACACGAAGCGACGCGTTAGCCATCAATTCTCTCCTTATTCCATGCTCTGGGAGGCTGCGCAACGCGCTGACGCCTGAGTTGGTGGTGCATACAATGTGCTTTATTCGTTCTCATAATGTTCCGTATTCGTCAAGGGACAAAATGAGAACATTGCAATATCGGCGGCTATGCGAGCTGCAGAATCGACGCCACGCCATCCCGCGCGGCGATAAGTATGATTTTTGGGCTTGCGTCGCGGTGCCATGTTGCGTTTTATGCCAGCGAATCTGCTCATCCAGGCCTTCAGCGCAGGAGCCGCGCCGTGAATCTCATTCAGTTTTTCGATCTCGATGGCAACCGTGCCGTGGCTGCCGTCCAGGACGGCGTCGCACGCACGGTCAATGACGCGGCCAGCGTCTACGAACTGACCATAGCTGCCCTGTCCGGTCATGGCGGCCTGGCCGCACTGGTAGCAGCCAAGGGTCTGGGCGAAACCGTTGATCGCGACGCTCTTCTGGCCGAAGGTCGCATGCTGTCGCCTATCGACCATCCGGATCCGGCTCACCTTTACGTCACCGGCACCGGTCTGACCCATCTTGGCTCGGCAGCCACGCGCGATGCCATGCACAAGTCCAATGGCACCAAGACCGAGGGCAACCTCACCGATTCCATGAAGATGTTCCAGATGGGTCTGGAGGGCGGCAAACCCGCCAATGGCGAAAAGGGCGTCCAGCCAGAATGGTTCTACAAGGGCAATGGCTATTCGGTGGTTCCCCCGGGCCATCCCATTCCCTCACCGGGCTTCGCACTCGACGCCGGTGAAGAACCGGAAATCGCAGGCATCTATGTCATCGACCAGAATGGCCAGCCGCGCCGGCTGGGTTTTGCGCTGGCCAATGAGTTTTCCGATCATGTCACCGAGCGGGTGAACTACCTCTATCTTGCCCACTCCAAGCTGCGCGCATGCGCCTTTGGCCCGGAGCTGCGCCTGGGCGACCTGCCGCACAATGTCGAAGGCATGTCGCGCATCTATCGCGACGGCAAGGTGCTGTGGGAAAAGCCCTTCCTCTCAGGCGAGGACAATATGAGCCACACCATCGCCAACCTGGAATATCATCACTTCAAATACGACCTGTTCCGCAACCCCGGCGACGTGCATGTACATTGCTTCGGCACGGCAACGCTCAGTTTTGCCGATGGCATCTCGACCCAGCCCGATGACGTGTTCGAGCTCGAGGCCAGCCAGTTCGGCGCCGCCCTGCGCAACCCCGTGCGCATGCAGACCGAGCACCCGCTGATTGTTGGAAACGTCTATTAACTTGCTGTCCGACAACTAACATGTCAGTTTCCCCTCGCTTGAACACCGCGGGGAAACTGCATGACGCGCACATTCGAAAAACGGCGGATTGGCCAGACGAGCCTTGAGGTCACCACTCTTGGTTTGGGCTGCGCCAGCCTGGCTGGCATCTTCTCGGCGGTGCCCGCTGATCAGGCCCGTGCCACGGTCAGTCATGGACTCGATGTCGGGCTGACCTACGTGGACACCGCACCGCAATATGGGCTGGGGCGCTCGGAGCATTTGGTGGGCGATGTCGTGCGCACAAGGCGCGCCGATACGGTTCTCTCTACCAAGGTCGGCCGCCTGCTCAAGCCGGTCAGCCCGGACCAGCAGGACAAGGGTGCCTGGGTTGATCCCCTCCCCTTCAACCAGGTCTACGACTATTCCTATGATGGCATCATGCGCTCATTCGAGGACAGTCTGCAGCGCCTGGGTGTGAACAATGTCGACATCGTCTACGTCCATGACATCGGCGTCGCCACACATGGCGTGGACGCCAACAAGCCCTTGTGGTCTCAGCTGGCCAGCGGCGGCTATCGCGCGCTGCGCGAACTGCGCGACAGCGGCGTCATCAGCGCCATTGGCCTGGGGGTCAATGAATGGGAAGTGCTGATGGACGCCATGGCACTGGGCGACTGGGATGTCTTTCTGCTCGCCGGCCGCTATACCCTGCTCGAGCAGACAGCTCTGGTGCCTTTCATGACCACCTGCGTCGAACGCGGTGCTTCAGTGGTTGTCGGCGGCCCCTTCAATTCGGGCATTCTGGTGGGCGGCGCCACCTTCAACTATGCCAAGGCGCCCGAGCCCATTATTGCCCGCGTGAGGGCGATCGAGGCTGTGTGCCAGCAGTTCAACGTGCCATTGCCAGCCGCCGCCCTGCAGTTTCCGCTGACCCATCCTGCCGTGTGCAATGTTCTGCCCGGGCCGCGCTCGCCTGCTGAACTGGATGGGATCCTCGATTGGTGGGACATCAAGATCCCGGCCGAACTCTGGACTGCATTGGCCGACAAGGGTCTGCTCGCTGCCGGCACGCCCGTTCCGGGCGGCACCGTCTAGATCGTCAGACAGAAGCTGGAACGGCTCTTCCGCCCCTTCCCCTGGATTCGGGGGCGAGGCCGGCCTGTCAGCTCAGGCAAATGACCTGGCCGGCAAGGCGAATGCCCTCAGTTCAGATCAAGCGCATAGCTCTTGAGTATCGCCAGCGGCACCAGCCCCAGCACCGCCGCATTGGTGGCTCGCAGATAAACCCGCGGCGCCGCACCGGCAACATGGGCCTGCATCCAGCGACCGGCCACCAGACACCAGCGATCTCCTGCCACCAGTCCGGGAAATGCAAAAGCCGGCATGGGGGACGTCAGGTCATTGCCCACCGATTTAGAGTAAGTCAGAAAAGCATCGCTGGCCTCGATACACACAAGATGCACCGCGGCATTGTCCGGGCCCGCAGCACAATATCCGGTGCGATAGAAGCCGGTCAGCGGGTTGTCCGAGCAGGGCTGCAGCGCTTCGCCCAGCACATTGGTTTCTCCCGGACCGGGAAACTGCCGCTGCTGGCTCAATGCACCTCGTCCTTGCCCAGCTTCTGCAGCACTTCCTTGACCTTGGAGTTGATCTGGTCGAGCGAGTATGGCTTGGGCAGAAACTCCACGCTCTGATCATCTTCGATGTCCCGGCGCACGCTTTCCTCGGCATAGCCGGATACAAAGATCACCTTGAGGTTCGGCATGCTCTTGCGAACTTCCTTGAGCAGGCTCGGGCCATCCATTTCCGGCATCACGACATCCGAGATCATCAGATCGACCTTGAAATCGATGTCTGCGAGCACTTCCATGGCTTCTTCGCCGCCATCAGCCTCGAATACTTCGTAGCCGGTGGCCCGCAGCGCCTGGGCCGAGAAGGCCCGAACGCTTTCCTCGTCTTCCACCAGCAGGATGCGCTCATGCCCGGTCAGGTCGCGTACCGGCGCCGCTGCGGCAGCGACCTTGGCCGCCACTTCATTGGCGCTCGCGACATAGCGGGGCAGGAAGATCTTGAACGTGGTGCCGACGCCCATCACCGACACCGGATAAATGTAGCCTTCTGTCTGTTTGACGATGCCGTAGACCGTCGACAGCCCCAGCCCGGTACCCTTGCCCAGTTCCTTGGTGGTGAAGAAGGGTTCGAAGATCTTTGCGATGATCTCCGGGCTCATCCCGGTGCCGGTGTCCTGCACCTCGATCAGTACATAATCGGCCGGCACCATGCCTTCGAAATTTAGAGTCTCGGCCTCGGCCTGTTCCACATTGGAGGTTCGCAGCGTAATCGCGCCGCCTCGCACCATGGCATCACGTGCATTGACCACCAGGTTGATGATCACCTGTTCGAGCTGCACCACATCGGCGCGTACTGGCCAGATATTGCGGCCGTGCTCGACGGTGAGCGTGTTTTTCTCGCCGATCATGCGTTTGAGCAGGACCGTCAGGTCATCCACGATCAGGGGCAGTTCGAGCACCTGCGGCCGCAATGTCTGCCGCCGCGAGAACGCCAGCAACTGCCGTGTCAGCCCGGCGGCGCGGTTGGCATTCTGCTTGATCTGCATCAGTTCGCTGAATGAAGGATCTCCCGGCTTGTGCTTGAGCAGCAACAGGTCGGAAAAGCCGATGATGGCCGTGAGAAGATTGTTGAAATCGTGCGCCACGCCGCCGGCCAGCTGGCCAACAGCCTGCATCTTCTGGCTCTGGGCGAACTGTGCCTCCAGCTTGCGCTGGTCGGTCATGTCGAGCGCATAGACGTTGATCTGTTCAGGCGAACCCGCGCTCATTTCCGATGCCGACAGATAGAGCCGAACCGCGTGATCGCCCTCGATGCTGAGCAGCGCGTCGACCGGCTCGATTTCGCTGCGGTGGGCCAGCGCCTCGCCGAACGCCTTGCCAAAGCGGTCACGGCTGGCTTCGCCGATCAGGCCGCTCAGCGGCTCCATCTCAATGCTCTTTTCTTCACCCGACCAGTGGAAGATCCGCCCGAATGGCGCATTGGTTCGAATGATCCGCCCATCCGCATCCAGCGTGGCGATGGCAAACGGCGTATCGTTGAAAAAGCGCGAGAACCGCACTTCTGCCGCCCGCAATTCCTCTTCATTGTCGGGCGCATTGGACTTGTCGAGCACCAGTGTCCGCGTCTCGCCCAGTTCGCCGTCGGCCAGCCGCGCCGCCCGATGCAGCAGGCGCACCGGCAGGCTGGTACCATTGCGCCGCACCAGATCGATATCGATGATCTCGGTGCGGATTTCGCCATCGCCGCGCCCGCGCATCAGCAAGGTCGCACCGTCCCCGCGCACGATATCGGAAAGGCCGAGCTGCCCCGAATTGAATTCGGCCAGATCGTAGCCGAGCCAGTCGGTCAGCGTCGAGTTCAGGTACTGGATGCGACCACGGGCATCGGCCGAGAAGAAACCCGCCGGCGAGTGGTCCAGATAGTCGATGGCCCGCTGCAGGTCGCGGAATGCGCTCTCATTGCTGTCCCGGTCGCGGGTAATGTCTTCAACCGACCAGATCACCAACGGCTTGCTGGCCTCGTCAGAATCCGGCAAGGGCCGAACGCCAACGCGATACCAGTATGCCTTGGTGCTATTGGCCTGCGAACCGCCCAGACCGCCCACGATACGGATATCCTCGATCGCGGCCCGTCCATCTCTGGCCGCACGCGACAGGCGATAGATGGCCTCGCTGGCATCCGATTGCCCGGCAAACAACCGCGGCACGCCCACCGGCACGCCATTGGTCAAGGCGCCGCTGAAGCTGCCATAATGGGCATTCACATAGCCGATCTTGCCATCGCGATCGGCCACCACCGCGCCGAAGGGGAGACTGTCGACAACGGCGTTGGAAATGGTCCGGCGCTCTTCACCACTGGCAAACCGGAACAGGCCCGCGGCCAGCCCAAACAGGCAGAAAACACCCACTACGGCCAGCACGCCCACAAAGGTCATGATCAGGTCGGGCGATATGCGTTCCCCGAACACTGCAAGGCCGATGGCAATGCCCACCAACAACAGACCGAGCAGCAAAACGCGCCACAGGCCAGCACCGCTGCGGCCATTGGCAATAAGCGGATCGGGGTACGTGTCCTCGCCGAGTGGCGTCGATGCCATGGGTCAATCTGCTCCGTAACCATTGATTCGAGCCGAATCAGGCGCCTTACAAAGGTTTAGCAAATGCCCCCCCACTACGGGAGGCAGAACGGCGTTTTCAACACGAGGCGCGCCACCATCCCGACAATATGCGGCAATTACGCCTCATGCCAGCACCATTAGGCAATCCGATTGCCGGCATTGCAGACGGCCCTGCCATGGAACGGGCAATCTTGATTTTGCCGCATACATCAGCATAAGGCTGGCGCGAGGACGACCTCCCCTTTCCGGGCAATTTATATCGGGACGTCCCGATGACTTCGGGGACGTCCCATGCGCACCATGCGCGACCGCATTCGTCACAGCATCCTGTTCGAACTTCTGGGGCTTGCGCTGATGACGCCCTTGGGCGCGCTGGCGTTTCACATGCCCATGCACGATATCGGGGTCATCGGCGTGGGCAGTGCTACCCTCGCCATGCTGTGGAACTAC
>CAXBKI010000067.1:0-9534 GCA_963975955.1 uncultured Devosia sp. | reverse complement strand
GCAGGGCGGCACCGACCAAGGGATCCGCGCGGTCTATACCGTGCTCAAGGAGCGCTATCCGATTTAGTTGACTTTGACAATCAATTCGCTGACGATATCAATCGTTAGCGTGGAGATTTGTCATGACCCTGCCATCCGAGGACATAGCCCAGGTTCGCGCCTTCAACCGCTTCTATACCAAGGTCATTGGCCTGCTGGGCGAGGGCATGCATGAGAGCCCGTTCAATCTGGCCGAGGCCAGGGTGATCTACGAGCTGGGCAAGCGCGGCGTCGACACCGCTGCCAGCGAACTGGCGCGCGAGCTGGGCATGGATCCGGCGCAATTGAGCCGGCTGGTGCGGCGCCTCGACAAGTTCGGCCTGCTCTCGATTACCCCCAGCCGCAGCGACCGCCGCATCAATGACCTGGCGCTGACGCCGCGCGGCCAGGCGGTCTTTGAGGGTTTCGATGGCGCCAGCAATGCCGCGGTCGTCAGGCTGCTTGAGCCGCTCGACGCCTTCGAGCGCCGCGATCTGGTCAGCGGCATGCGGCGCATCCAGGCGATGCTCACCCAACCCGATGACCAGGCGCTGGTGCTGCGTGCGCACCGCATCGGCGAAATCGGCTGGCTCATCCATCGCCAGGGCCTGCTCTATCATCTCGAGCAGGGCTGGAACGGCGAGTTCGAAATGCTCATTGCCCAGCTCTACGGGGCATTCGTGGCCGCGCCCGCGACGCCGCCAAAGTCGCTGTGGATCGCCGATATCGGCGGGGAAATCGCCGGGTCGGTCTATATCGTGCCCGCTTCAGCCAGCGAAGGGGAAGGCACCGCGCAATTGCGCATGCTCTATACCGAGCCGGCCTATCGCGGGCGCGGCGTCGGCCGGCGCCTGGTCCAGGAAGCCGTGCGGTTCTCCCGGGAGTCCGGCTATCGCCGCGTCATCCTGTGGACCCAGGATTGCCTGGTCGGCGCGCGCCACATCTACGAGGGAACCGGCTTCACCCTGCTCCGCGAGGAGCGGCACCGCTCTTTCGGCGCCGACCTCAACGGCCAGTACTGGGCGCTCGAATTCTGAGCGCCTGCCGGCTCAATAGCCGCGGCTGCGATCCACCACATTGCTCAGCGCTGCCCCCGCCTCATGCTCCTTGATGATGCGGGTGAAGTAGCGCACGCCACTGCTTTCATTGCTGATGGCGGCGATGTGGGGGGTGATGTAGCAGTTTTCGATATCCCATAGCGGGCTGCTGGCCGGGAGCGGTTCGACCTCGAACACATCCAGGCTCGCCGCGCCAAGCGTGCCGTCACCCAGCGCCTTGACGATATCGGCCTCGCGCTGATGGCCGCCACGCGCGGCGTTGATGATCACCGGGCCACCATCCAGCCGGCCGCGCCGCAGCTTGCCGAAAGTCTCGCTGTTGAGGATGCCGGTGGTTTCCGGCGTCAGCGGCAGCAGGTTGACCAGAATGTCGGTGCCCGCAAGGAACGTGTCAAAGTCCGCGGCGCCGGCAAAGCCTTCGACGCCCTCGATGGACTTGGGCGTGCGGCTCCAGCTGCGCAGGGTAAAGCCCAGCGGCTGCAGGCGACGGACCGCATCCTGCCCCAGCACCCCCATGCCCATGATGCCCACGGTCGTCTCCGAGGCCGCCGGCGGATAGAGCTGGCTCCAGCGCCGGGCCTTCTGGTCCGCCTGAAACCGGCTGTAGAGCCGGTGATGCATGGTGACATGGGCAACGACATAGTCGCTCATGCGCTGGCTGAGGTCATCGTCCACGAAGCGCACGATAGGTGCGTCGGGCAGGGCCGGATGCCGGAGCAGGGCATCGACCCCGGCCCCCAGCGACAGGATGGCCTGCAACCGGCTCAGCCCCTCAAAGGCATCCGGCTGGGGCTTCCAGACAAAGATGTAGCGCACGTCGGCGGGGTCATAGTCATCGCCGCGACGCACCACGCGATAGTCGCCCAATGCGGCACGCAGGGCCTCGGCCCAGCTGGCTTCGTCGACATCGCTCAGGTGCAGCAGCAGCATCGTCATTGTCTCCTCAACAAAAAAGAGCCGCGCCTGTGCCAGGCGCGGCCCCGATATCGTTTCGATCAGTGCAAGGCTTACTGCACGGTGGTCGATGTCGTGGGCGTGCCAACGACCGGCGATTCGCTAGCGGTGGTGTTGGGTGTCTCGACAGCGCCGGCGGGCGCGGTGACCGGGGCATCTGCCGGGGCAGCCGCTGGTGCGCCGGCATCGGTTGCGGCCGGTCCTGCTGCGGGAGCCGCGGGTTCTGCAGCCGGCGCTGCGGGTTCTGCGGCAGGTGCGGTTGCATCTGCGGCAGGCGCTGCGGCGTCAGCAGCCGGCGCCGCCTCGGGGGCCGGGAACGGCACCGGGTCACTCGAGAGCGTCTGCAGATAGGCCAGGATATCGGCCCGCTCTTCAGCCGTACGAATGCCGGCAAAGGCCATCTTCGTGCCGGGGACATAGGCGCTTGGCTTGGTCAGGAAAGTATTGAGGTTTTCATAGGTCCAGACGTCGCCTGCCTCATGGTGGGCGAGCATGCCATCGGAATAGGCAAAGCCCTCGACGCTGCCTTCGGTGCGTCCGACAACATCATAGAGATGCGGGCCCTGCTTGTTCGGTTCGCCTTCGCCAAAATTGTGGCAGGACTGGCACTTCTTGACCGAGTTGGCGCCCCTGGTCGGGCAAGGCGTAACCGGGGCCATTGTCCTCGATGGGATGGTAGATGGCCTCAGCGACAAAGCCGGTGCCCATCACGAACAACAGCGTGCCCAGAACGGCACCCATGATTTTGTTTAGCTCGAACGAATCCATTTGGTCTCTCTGCCAGTCCATCCCCTGCGGACGATAGTCGCACCCGGCTCTACACTACGAAAACCCCAAAGGGAAATCGCCTCAACGGAGGGGGACGACGCGGGCGGAAGATAGTCTGATGCCCCGCAGGGCGCAACCATGCAAACCCCGACTGCGACAATTCCCCACCACATCTGCCGGTCCAGCCCGATGCCGGCGCGAATTGACTCCGCCTGCCCCCGGGTTCAAAAGCCTCTGCGCCAACAGCAATTGGACCAGCAGATGACCAAAAAGATCGCTTTTCAGGGCGAGCCCGGCGCCTTCAGCCACGCCGCCGCCAACAATCTCTTCCCCGGCGAGGAGGCGATCGGCTGCGTGACGTTTGAGGAAACCATTGCTGCCGTGCAGTCCGGCAATGCCGATTTTGCCGTCGTGCCGGTCGAGAACTCGCTCTATGGCCGCATCACCGATATTCATCACCTGCTGCCCGAAAGCGGTCTGTTCATCATTGGCGACCATTTCCTGCGCGTGGAAATGACCCTGCTGGGCGTACCCGGCGCCACGCTGGCCGACATCAAATCGGTGCAGTCCCTGTCGGTGGCGCTCGGGCAATGCCGCAAATTCATCACCGGCCATGGCTATCGCACCATCAATGCCGTCGACACCGCCGGCTCCGCCCGGGAAGTCGCCGAAAAGGCCGACAAGTCGGTGGCCGCCATTGCCTCGCGCTTTGCCGGCGAGATCTATGGCCTGAATGTGCTGGCCAGCAATATCGAGGATGCCGACCACAACACCACCCGTTTTCTCGTGCTGTCACGCGATGAAATTCGCGCGCCCCGGGGCGACAAGGTCAAGACCACCTTCGTGTTCCGCGTCCGCAACGTGCCGGCCGCGCTCTACAAGGCCATGGGCGGCTTTGCCACCAATGGGATCAACATGACCAAGCTCGAAAGCTACATGGTGGGCGGCGCGTTCACCGCCACCCAGTTCTACGCCGATATCGAAGGCCATCCTGAAGACCCCGGCGTGGTCCATGCCTTCGAGGAGCTCGGCTTCTTCACCGATTATGTCCGCATTCTGGGTGTCTATCCGGCGGCCGGCGGGGTCTAGCTCAGCCCTCCATCAGACCGGGCGGCAGACTGCCGATGCGCAGGATCACCCGCGGCTCGTCATAGGCATCGGTCTCGACGTCCACTTCCTGGGAAAAGACCAGCACGCCGGCGCGCATCGGCGCCAGGCGTTCGGCCGTGGCGATGGCCTTTTCCTCGCTCTTGGCCTGCTGCACCGGGTCGGCGATCAGTTTCTTGCCGTTCAGTTTAAAGGCTTGCACGAGATACATCGTCGCCATGGCGCTCTCCAGAGGTTGCGCCGGGCCTATCACCTTGTTGCGTCATTCCCTAGCCAATTGACACCCCTAGCTGTCCCGCTATGGTCCGCCCGGAATATTCTGAGGAACCAGCCATGTCCTATGCCGATCTCGCCAAGACCATCGATGACGCCTTCGAGGCGCGTGCCAGCATCGGTCTGGACACCACGGGCGCTGTTCGCGACGCCGTCGTCGAGGCGCTCGACCTGCTCGACAGCGGCAAGGCCCGCGTCGCCGAGAAGGTCGATGGCACATGGCAGGTCAATCAGTGGCTCAAAAAGGCCGTGCTGCTGTCCTTCCGGCTCAACGACAACAAGCTTATCGAAGGCGCGCCGGGCGGCTCCTCCTTCTGGGACAAGGTGCCGACCAAGTTTGAAGGCTGGAGCGAAAACACCTTCCGCGAAGCCGGCTTCCGCGCTGTGCCCGGCGCCATCGTCCGCCATTCCGCCCACATCGCGCGCAATGTCATTCTGATGCCCAGTTTCGTCAATCTGGGGGCCTATGTCGGCGAAGGCACCATGGTGGACACCTGGGTGACCGTCGGCTCCTGCGCCCAGATCGGCAAGAACGTCCATATCTCGAGCCGCTCCAGGCGGGCCCCGTCATCATCGAGGACAACTGCTTTATCGGCGCGCGCTCGGAAATCGTTGAAGGCGTGGTTGTCGGCGAAGGCGCCGTGATCTCGATGGGCGTGTTCATCGGCGCTTCCACCAAGATCGTCGACCGTGCCACCGGCGAAATCCACATCGGCAAGGTGCCGCCCTATTCTGTGGTGGTGTCCGGCTCGCTGCCAGGCAAGCCATTGCCCAATGGCCAGCCCGGCCCCAATCTCTATTGCGCCGTGATCGTCAAGACAGTCGACGCCCAGACCCGCTCCAAGACCGGTATCAACGAGCTGCTGCGCGATTGATGAGCCTGGACCCGCTCGACCTGCTCAAAGAGCTGATTGCCCGTCCTTCGGTGACGCCGGCAGAGGCTGGTGCGCTCGACCTGCTTGAGGCGACCCTGACCGGAATCGGCTTTGCCGTGACCCGGCTGACCTTTGAGGGCGATGGCTCCTATCCTGTCGACAACCTGTTTGCCACGCGCGGCAGCGGCGGGCGCCGCCTGCTGTTCGCCGGCCATACCGACGTGGTTCCGCCCGGCGATCTGGCCAACTGGACCGCCGATCCCTTCGTTCCGCGCGAGGCCGATGGTAGGCTCTACGGGCGTGGCGCCGCCGACATGAAGTCCGGCATCGCGGCCTTCGTGGCGGCCGCTGCGGCCATTCCCGCCGAGGCCGGGACGGTGATGCTGGCCATCACCAATGACGAGGAAGCCGACGCCGTCAACGGCACGGCCAAGCTGATGGCCTGGGCGCAGGAGCACCAGCATCGTTTCGATTTCGCCCTCGTTGGGGAGCCCAGCTCGGCCGCTGCCCTGGGCGACAGCATCAAGATCGGTCGCCGGGGATCGCTCTCGGGTACCATCACCGTCACGGGCACCCAGGGCCATGTCGCCTACCCGGAAAAGGCCAACAACCCCATGCCGGTACTGGCTCGCGTGGTGACTGCCCTGGACACCGCCATCGACACCGGGACCGATCATTTTCCGTCCTCCAATCTCGAGGTCACCTCCATCGATGTCGGCAATGCCGTTTCCAATGTCATCCCGGCTTCTGGCACCATTCGCTTCAATATCCGCTATAATGACCTCTGGACGCCCCAGACGCTTGCCGACTGGGTTCGCGGCCGGATCGACAGTGTCGATGCGGCGGGCGTGAGCATCGCCTTCACCGTGGCGGGCGTGCCATCGCAATCCTTCCTGTCGCCCCTGAGCGAGGATGTCGAAACGCTTTCGGCCGCCATTGCCGCCGTAGCGGGTCGTCGCCCGGACCTGTCCACCGGCGGGGGTACCTCCGACGCCCGCTTTATCGCCCAGTATGGGCCCGTGGTGGAGTGCGGCCTGGTCGGCCCCTCCATGCACAAGGCCGACGAGCATATCGCGCTCAGCGACCTTGCGGGCCTGACCGAAATCTATCGGACCTTCATGCTGGCCTTTTTCGCGGTGCGGCCGTGAGGCTCTGGAACGTCCTCAACCGCGCTATGACGGGCTGGCAGATGATCGTGCGTGGCCTGCCCGGCTGGCGCAGCCAGTTCACCATCAGCCTGCCCGGACTGGCGACAGCGCTGTTCGTCCTGGCCTTCGTGGCCTTTCTGGCGGTCGTCCTGGTCTCGATCGGCGCTGACGTGCCCGGAATTGCGCCGGTCATCGCCTCCATGTTCGCGCTGGCGCTGCCCGCCCTTGCCATGGCGATTGCCTTTCAGGGGACGCGCAAGGCCGTGCGCGACGGCAAGCCGGTTTATGATCTGCTGGTGCCCGGCATCTATCTGATGGCGGTGTTCATCCTCCTGGAGGGAACCCTGTCTGCCATTGGTGGCCCCTTGGCGCTGTTGAGCTGGATTGCCTTGGGCTATTGCCTGTTCAAGCTGGCCCGTGCTGCGGTCGACTGGCCGCTCGTGCTGTCGATCGGCTTTGCAGTTTTGACGTTGGTGCTGCTTGCCGCCATGCGCTCGGCGCTCTACATGGTTTCCAACGCCACCCTCTGACCGATCGAGATGCGCCTTGGCCCAGTCTACCCCAACCTTTCTCGATGAAACCCTTGCCGCAGCACAAGGCTGCTTTGCCCTGCTCACCGGCGACCGCAAGGCATCAACCTATTTTGATTTTGGCCAGCGTGGTCTGGTCACCAGCTTCATCGCCTTCCTGATTGCAGGCGCCATTTCGGCCTATGGGCCGCGCCTGCTGGGATTTTCGATCGAATCGGGCGCGGCCTCCACGGGCCTGTTCATGAGCGCGGCGCTCTATGTGCTGCAGGCCGGCGCCGGTTGGCTGGTCCTGCGCCAGTTCGCCCGTCTTGACGGATTCGTGCCCTATATTGTGGCCTTCAACTGGATTAATCTGTTTGCCTCGCTGATTACGCTGCTGCTGCTGCTGGTCGGCGCGGGCCAGTTCGCCACCATCGTCGTCGGCGTGGCGGCGCTGGTGGTCGAGGTCAACATCGCGCGCCTTATCGTGACGCTGGCGCCACTGCAGATCGTGGTCTTCATTGTCGCCAAGCTGATCATTCAGGCCATTGCCATGGGCCTGATCATCGCCATGATCGCGCCGGAAATCTTCATGCCGCCCGTCAGCTAATAATCGACCCGCGTCAGATAGAGCCCGTCAGGCGGCGCCATGGCGCGACAGCGGCTGCGATCTGCGGCATCAAGCGCCGCGCGAAAATCGGCCGGCGACCACTTGCCTTCGCCGACCAGCTTGAGACAGCCCACCATCGAGCGCACCTGATGATGCAGGAAGCTGCGGGCGCTGGCATTGACCACGATATGGTCGGCTTCGCGCCGCACGCTGAACACGTCGAGCGTCCGCATCGGCGAGTTGGCCTGACACTCCGAGGAGCGGAAGGTGGTGAAGTCATGCAGGCCCAGGATCAGTCCGGCCGCGCGATCCATGATCCCGGCATCGAGCGGCCTGGGCACATGCCAGACGTGATTGCGTTCCAGCACCGCCGGCGCCCGGCGGTTGAGAATGCGGTATTCGTAGTGGCGGGCAGTCGCCGAGAACCGGGCCTCAAAGCTGTCGTCAACCGCCTCCACGGCAATGATGCCAACCGAATTGGGCCGCAGGTGATAGTTCAGCGCCTCGCGGATACGCAGCGGGTCCCATTCCTTGCCCAGATCGGCATGGGCCACCTGGCCCAGCGCATGCACGCCGGCATCAGTACGCCCCGCAGCCTGCAGCGTCACGCTCTCCCCCGACATCCGCGCAATGGCTTCCTCGATGGCCTGCTGCACGCTGGGATGGTTCTTCTGCCGCTGCCAGCCGGCAAACGGGGTTCCATCATATTCGATTGTCAGCTTGTAGCGCGGCATGATTATTGAACGGCTGGCGGCAATTGTCCGGCGCCACGCAGGAAGGTGGCCGCGTCCATGGCGCCCTTGCCCTCGCGCTGCACCTGGGTAAGGCGGACGGCGCCCGTACCACAGGCAATGGTCAGGTTATCCATTAGCATGCCCGCCGCGCCGGCTCCGTTCGCCAGGGTCGAGCGCAGTGCCTTGACCCGCACGGGCTTGCCGCCCAGCGCGATCTCGAACCAGGCGCCGGGGAAGGGCGACAGGCCGCGGATGTGATTGTGAACCTCGGCAGCGGGCCGCGACCAGTCGATCCGGCTTTCGGCCTTCTCGATTTTCCTGGCATAGACCGCGCCCTCTTCGGGCTGCGGGGTGAACTGCAGGCTGCCGCGTTCGAGCGCGGCAAAGGCGCGGCCCATCAGATCGGCGCCCACGCGCATCATGGTGTCGTGCAACTCGCCGGCGGTCATGTCAGGGGCGATGGCGATCACTTCGCCCAGGCCGATGGGGCCGGTGTCCAGGCCCTCTTCCATCTGCATCACCTGAACGCCCGTCTGGCTGTCGCCCGCCATGATCGCCCGCTGGATGGGCGCGGCGCCGCGCCAGCGCGGCAGGAGCGAGCCGTGCAGGTTCAGGCACCCCAGGCGCGGCGCATCCAGCACCGGTTTGGGCAGCAGCAGGCCATAGGCGACCACAACGCCAATGTCGGCATCATGGCTGGCGAACACGATCTGTTCGGCCTCGCCCTTGAGCGAACGCGGGGTAAACACGGGAATGCCGAAGGCCTCGGCGGCCAGATGGACGGGTGACTTGCGCTCTTCCTGCCCGCGGCCAGCCGGCTTGGGCGCCCGCGTATAGACCGCCACGACCTCATGCCCGCTCGAGACAATCTCGGTCAGCGTGGGTACGGAAAACTCGGGCGTACCCATGAAGACGACGCGCATGAGGAGTGCTTTCCTTCTGCCCTCACCCGCGCGGGGAGAGGGAGATAAACTAACCGGCGGCGCGCTTGGCAGCCTTCTCGAACTTCTTGATCACCCGGTCGCGCTTGAGGCGGCTGAGATAGTCGATATAGAGCACGCCATCGAGATGATCGAGTTCGTGCTGGATGCAGACTGCCAGCTTGCCCTCAGCCTCCTTGACCACTTCCTTGCCCTCGAGATCGGTGTATTTGACGATCACATCATTGGGGCGCTCCACCTCGTAGTAGAGTTCGGGGATCGACAGGCATCCCTCTTCGGTCACCTGCATCTGCTCGCCGAAATGGGTGATTTCGGGGTTGATCATCACCAGTGGCTCGGGCGTCTCGCCCTCGCCGGCCAGATCCATCACGACGATGCGCTTCATGACACCGATCTGCGGCGCGGCCAGGCCAATGCCGGGCGCGTCATACATGGTTTCCAGCATGTCGGCGGCCAGCGTCCTGATCTCGTCATCCACCTCGATGATCGGATCGGTAACCGCTCGCAGGCGCGCATCGGGAATGACTAGAATGGGGCGG
>CAXBKI010000066.1:0-9601 GCA_963975955.1 uncultured Devosia sp. | reverse complement strand
GTTGCATGGCAAAGCCCTGCGGCGGATTGAGCCTGTGGAAATAGGTTTCCTCAAGCTGGCTCTCGTGCGGCAGATTATCCTGGTCATGCTTGTGCGGCGGATAGGAGGAGGTATTGCCCTGCGGGGTGATGACCTCGACCACCAGCAGCGCGTTGGCTGCGCCGTCATCCTCGGGCATGATGTTGTGCACGTGGCGCACATTGGCGCCCTTGCCACGGGTAATCTGCGGATGCCGATCGGGCGGGATAATCTGGGCCGTGTGATTGCCACCGCCGGGCGCTGCGCAAACGGCCAGTTCCAGTGCCGTGGTGGCCACTGCTTCCCATTCGCTGCCCATGGGTATGTAGACCGCCCAGGGGCCGCCCTCGAACGGGCTCATGCGCTCGCCGATTTCGCCCAGCTCAACGCCATCCACCGAGATGCGGGCCTTGCCACTGACCAGCACCAGGCACAGCTCATTGATGCCGGCATCGCCGTCTGCGCTCTGGCCGGTACCCAGCTTGTGCAGCGCGAAGCCGACATGCCCCCAGCCGGCACTGGCCGGCGTGATGTTATGAACCTGGCCCGTCGTTCCCGTCGGGCGCACGCGGAGGTTCGGATTGCTTGCCATTGTCGGGCTCCTCCTTGGGAAAGGCATAGAAGAAATTATAAAGGGAATAGGCGAGGGCCGCTGCCACCAGCAGGGCCCAGAACTGGTCATGCGTCCACAACAGTTCCCAAGCGCACCAGGCCGCCAGAAATACCGTTACGGCGACGCGGCGCCAGAGTGGTCGAAACCAGCTTACTTCATTGTCCTTCAAGCCAATCCGCCTTTTGTGTCGAGATCAAGATGGCTTGTGTGTAGCACACCTCGCCGCCAATGCTCACCCCTTGGGAAAGCCCTGGGTCTCGACAGTGTAACCCGCCGCCGTCATGACGCGCATAAGTTCCTTGTGGCCAACCTGTGCCATCCTCAGAGGCGGATTGGCCTTGGGGTCCTGCTCGGCTTCGACAACGAACCAGCCCTCATAGCCATAGTCGGCAAATTTCTGCACGATGGCGCCGAAGTCCAGCGAGCCATCGCCGGGCACGGTGAACGCCCCGAGCGCCACGGCATCGAGGAAGGACTGCTTGCTGCGATCAATCTTGTTGATCACATCCATGCGCACGTCCTTGACGTGCACGTGGCTGATGCGCTCGTGATGCTTGTCGATGGCGCCCAGAACGTCGCCGCCGGCAAAGGCCAGATGTCCCGCGTCAAACAGCAGGGGAATGCCGGCACCGGAATGGGCCATGAAGGCGTCCAGTTCGGCCTCGGTTTCCACAACAGCGCCCATGTGGTGATGGTAGGCGAGGGGCATGCCCTGATCCGCGCACCACTCGCCAAATTCCGTCAATATGCGCGCATAGGACTTCATCTCGTCGTCAGCCAGCTTCGGCTTGGTATTGAGCGGCCGCGAGCGATCACCCTGCACCGAGCGGCCCACTTCGCCATAGACGATGCATGGCGCGTCTACCGCCTTGAACAGCTCGATCATGGGTGCGACGCGGGCCTTGTTGGTCGCCAGGTCTTCATCCACCAGCGTGCCCGAAAACCAGCCGCCGCACAGCGTCACGTCCGCAGCCTTGAGAATGGGCAGCATCACCGCCGGATCATCGGGGAAGCGGCGGCCCTTTTCCATGCCGGTAAAGCCGGCCGAACGCGACTGGCGCAGACATTCTTCGAGCGACACATCATCGCTGAGTTCAACCAGATCGTCGTTCCACCAGGCGATGGGCGACATGCCGAGTTTGGCTTTCATATTCTGCTCCAGGTCAGTTCAGTGCGCATTCTTCTATCGATCTTGTGGAACCAACCCCTCACCCGTCTCGGCCTTTCGGCCGATCCACCCTCTCCCTCAAGGGGAGAGGGTTGGCTCAGCGCCTAAGCTACACACATGGTGCCCCCTTCTCCCCTTGAGGGAGAAGGTGCCCGAAGGGCGGATGAGGGGTCTCTTTATTACCCCGCACGCTGCGCCTTCAGCGCCGCTACATAGGCTTCGCGCGCGGCATTCACCTCTGGCCGCACACTGACCTCAGGCACTGCCACGTCCCACCAATGCCCACCTGCGTCGGTGGTGATGAGGGGGTCGGTGTCGATGACAATGACAGTCGTGCGATCGCTCGCTTCTGTCTCCTGCAGCGCCGTTTCCAGCTCTGCAATGGAGGCCACCTTGCGGGTCACCGCGCCCATGGCTGCCGCGTGGGCGGCAAAATCGATTCCAGGCAGCGTGACATGATGGGTGTCCTTCAACAGATTGTTGAAGTTGGCGCCACCTGTGGCGATCTGCAGCCGGTTGATGCAGCCATAGCCGGCATTGTCGAGCAGCACGATTGTCAACTTGGCGCCCAGCATGATCGAACTGACGATTTCCGAGTTCATCATCATGTAGCTGCCATCGCCCACCATGACCACGACATCGGCATCAGGGCGGGCGAGCTTGACGCCCAATCCGCCGGCAATCTCGTAGCCCATCGTCGAGAAGCCATATTCCATATGGTAACTACCGGGGCCATTGGCCTTCCACAGCTTGTGCAGTTCGCCTGGCAGGCCGCCCGATGCGCATACCAGAATGGCGTTCTCACGGGCACGCTGCACGGCGCCGATGACCTGGGCATCGGATGGCAGTTCGGCATTGCTGGTTGCAGTGGCCTGATCGGCCGAGGTCAACCAGTCGTCCTTGCCGGACTTCGCCTTCTCGGTCCAGTCGGCATCAGCCTGCCAGCCGGTCAGGGCCTGATTCAATGCCTCCAGCCCGGCCCGGGCATCGGCCACCAGTGGCAGGGCGCGGTGCTTTTGCGCGTCAAAGGGCTGCACGTTCAACCCAATGATCTTGAGGTCATCATTCTTGAACAGCGCCCACGAGCCGGTGGTGAAGTCCTGTAGCCGTGTGCCGATGGCCAGCACCAGATCGGCCTGTTCGGCCAGCGCGTTTGACGCCGACGTGCCGGTAACGCCCACCGAACCCATGTTGAGCGCATGGTCGTGCGGCAGGCTGGACTTGCCTGCCTGGGTTTCCAGGACGGGTACGCCGTAGCGTTCGGCGAAGGTGCGCAGGGCCTGGCTTGCCTGCGAATAGAGCACGCCACCACCGGCGATGATCACCGGCTTCTTGGCCTGCAGCAATGCGGTTGCCGCATTGGCGAATTCGTCTCCGTCGGGCATGGGACGGCGGACGCCCCAGACATTTTCCGCAAAGAAGCTCTCTGGATAGTCATAGGCTTCGGCCTGCACATCCTGGCAAAGGCTCAACGTCACCGGGCCGCATTCGGCGGGGTCCGTCAGCACCTGCATGGCACGGCGCAGCGCCGGCATGATCTGCTCGGGACGGGTGATCCGATCGAAATAGCGGCTCACCGGCTTGAAGCAGTCATTGGCGGTGATGCTGCCATCGCCCCAATCTTCCACCTGCTGCAGGACGGGGTCGGGCAGGCGGTTGGCGAACACGTCGCCGGGCAGCAGCAGCACGGGCAGGCGGTTCACATTCGCCAGGGCCGCGGCGGTGACCATATTGAGGGCGCCTGGACCAATCGAACTGGTGCAGGCCATGAAGCGGCGACGGAAACTCGCCTTGGCATAGGCGATCGCCGCATTGGCCATGCCCTGTTCGTTCTGCGCCCGATAGGTGGGAAGCGTATCCTTGACGCCATAGAGAGCCTCGCCGACGCCCGCGACATTGCCATGCCCGAATATGGCAAAGACGCCACCAAAGATCGGCACGATTTCGCCATCGATCTCGGTCTTCTGCATGGTCAGAAAGCGGGCCACAGCCTGGGCCATCGTCAGTCGCACGGTCTTTTGGCTCATGGGCCTGGTCCTTGTCGTTGGCGCTCTGCGCCGTATTTCGGTAGACCTCATCCTGAGCCTGTCGAAGGACGAGGTCGTGGCACAACTCTATCAGATCGACCTCGTGGTTCGACAGGCTCACCATGAGGTCGATTGAAAATGCGGCAGTTAGTCCGCCCTCGCTTTGCCCTGCCGCTCCCACACCGCAACCAGGGCGCCAAACCTGCCGGCCATATCGGCGATGGCCTCCTCGTCGCTCATGCTGCCGGCCAACCAGCTTTTGGCTGCGGCTGCAAAGATGGTGCGGCCAACCGCGAACCCCTTCACCTGGCGTGACGATTGAGCCAGGGCAAAACCAGATTCAAGCGCCTCGTGGCTCGCTTCAAGCCCCAGCAGGACAATTCCACGGCATTGCGGATCGCGGTCTTCAATAACGGCATCAATTGCCGCCCAGGCCGCAGCGCTGGCCTGAGGTTCGAGCTTCCACCAATCGGGCAGGATATTGGCATCGTAGATTTCGCTCATGGCGCGGGCAATGGTATCGGGTCCCACCGCGCCATGCTTGCTGGCAATGATCTCGATCAGCAGGTCGCGGCCGATCTTGCGCGCTGCATCATAGGCCGAGCGCAGCTTGTCGATCTGCTGCCGCTTGAGCTCGGGCGCATCTTCCGGATGATAAAAGCACAGCACCTTGATGCAGTGATCCACCGGCCAATCGATCAAGCGCGAACCCAGATCCTGGCTGAATTCGAATTGCAGCGGCCTGGAGCCAGGCAGCTCGATGGGCTTGCCAATCCAGAAATCGGCTTGCGAGCCGGCGGCGAACAGCGCGTCGCGGCCATATTTGTCATCGAGCAGCATGCCGAAGCCGGGACGCCCGTCCGCAACCTGCAGCGCAGCCTTGACCGCCAGCGCCTTGAATACGGGGATGCGCGCCAGCAACTGGGGATCGCCCGCGGCCATGTCCTCGAGCTGGCTGCGATGGTCGATCGCCAGCGCCATCAGGCGCGGAATGGCCCGGCGGCGATTGGTTGCCCAGTGCAGATGGTTGAGCGTGGGATCCTTGCGCAGGGCGCGTTCGCTGCTGCCAGCGGTGAGGAAGTGGCTCAGTTCGGTCCAGCTCGGATATTCCGGCGAGCACATCAGCCGGGAGACCGCAAAGGCGCCGCAGGCATTGGCCCAGGTGGCGCTGGTGGCATGGGGCTCGCCCGTCAGCCATCCACGCAGCCAGCCGCTCATGAAGGCGTCGCCGGCGCCCAGCACGTTGTAGACTTCGATGGGGAAGCCCTTGCCGACAATGCCATCTTCCAGATCGTCGGGAATGGGGCCGTCATAAACGATGCAGCCCATGGGCCCGCGCTTCAGGACGATCGTGCCGGAGGATAGCGTGCGGATCGTCCTGAGCGCGGTTAGCAGGTCGGCCGCACCCGAGGCGATCAGGATCTCTTCTTCGGTGCCGACGATCAGGTCGCAATCGGGCAGGACCGATTGGTATTTCTGCGAGACGATGTCGGAGGCGACATAGCGCTCGAAGCCGGCATCGTGCCCGGCCAGGCCCCAGAGATTGGGGCGGTAATCGATGTCGAAGGCAACTCTGGCGCCATTGGCCTTGGCCAGCCGGATTGCCTTTTTCTGGGCGGCTTCGCTGTTGGGACGCGAAAAATGGGTTCCGGTGACGACGATGGCGCGGGCCGAAGCGATCAGGGCTTCGTCGATATCGTCCTCTGACAGCGCCATATCGGCGCAGTCGGTGCGATAAAAGATCATCGGGGAGACGCCCTCGGCTTCGACCGAAAGCAGCACGAGGGCTGTCAGCCGATCGGGATCGGTGACGATGCCGGCCGTCTCGACGCCTTCCCGGGCCAGCTGTTCGACAATGAAGCGGCCCATCTGCTCATGCCCGACGCGGGTGACCAGCGCTGACTTGAGGCCGAGCCGGGCCGTGCCCACGGCAATATTGGCCGGGCAGCCGCCCACCGATTTGGCGAAACTGGTCACATCTTCCAGGCGGGTACCAATCTGCTGTCCGTAGAGGTCGACCGAGGCGCGGCCAATGGTGATGACGTCGAGTGTCCTGGACTCGTCGTCAGGTTGCGCATTGATCACTTTGGTCCTCCCATGCGGCCGCTGGCCAGTTTCAGGTCATCCAGCAAGCTGGTTGCCGGCTATGAAACATAGGTTCTGATTGTCAGTCAATATGGAATGAGCGTTCCAAACAGGCAGCCTTACCGGTGGCGCCGCTTTTCCGCGATGCTCACTGTCAGGGCCATGGCGAAGGCCATGCTGGCCGAGAGCGAGCGGAAGCCGGCATGATCGGCCTCGACCACCTCGAACCACTCGCTTGAGCATTCTGCCAGAGGGGAGAATGCCGAATCGGTAAGCGACACCACGGGAACGCCACGCAACGCCATGGACCGCGCCTGGGCAGCGCTTTCCGAGGCATAGGGAGCAAAACTGATGGCAAAGGCGGCGTCGTTCGGCGTGGCCATCGAAAGGATATCGTCATCGATACCGGCAGAGGTGCCGACCAGCTGGCACCTTACCCGCAGCTTGCCAAAGGCGTAGGCCATATAGCTGGTGATCGGGTAGGAGCGGCGCTTGGCGATCAGATAGATCGTGTCGGCCCGGGCCAGCAGGGTGACGGCGCGCTCGAGCGCGTCCGGATCGATGGCGGCGGCGATAACGTCCATGGAGCGATGACCGGCGGCAATGAAGCCGTTCAGAATCGTCGTGCTCTCGGCCTTGATGGCGCCGTTCTGCTCCAAGGTCTTGAGGCGGTCCTCATATGAAGGCGTGCGCTCGCGCAATCGGGCGCGGAACAGCAATTGCAGACCGGAAAAGCCATCGAAACCGAAATGCTGGGCGAAGCGCACGAGGGTTGAGGGCTGGACCGAGGCCGAGGTGGCAATGCTGGCCGCGGTGCCAAAGGCGATGTCGTCAGGATGGTCCAGCGCATAGGCCGCCACCTGGGTCAGGCGCTTGGGCAGTTCGCCCTTGCGTTCAAGAATGGCGGCCCGCAGCGCCTCAAAGTCTTGCGGGGGGACTTCCTTGCTGGAGACATCGGCCATGGTGCTTCTCGCTTTACCGCCCATAATCGCCAATCCCTACCAGCAATCAGGTCTGGCTAGAAAGTCTATTCCGTCGGTGGAATGAATGAACTATGCCTTTTGAAAAGGCATGGGAGGTTGGAATGGACTCGGCAATTGGTGTTGGCCTGATCGGCAGCGGCTATATGGGAAAATGCCATGCCCTGGCCTGGAACGGCGTGAAGGCAGTGTTCGGCGGCCCGCGGCCGCACCTGATGCACCTGGCCGAGGTCAATGCCGACATCGCCCGGCAGAAAGCCGACGAATTCGGCTTTGCCAAGGCCAGCGGAGACTGGCGCGCACTGATCGACGACCCGGCGGTGGAGGTGGTGTCGATCACCACGCCGAACGCCTTTCACGCCGAAATGGCCATTGCCGCCCTGCAGGCCGGCAAGCACGTCTGGTGCGAAAAGCCCATGGCGGTGGCGCTGGCCGATGCCGAGCGCATGGCGGCCGCTGCCCGGGTCTCGGGCAAGACGGCGGTGCTGGGCTATAATTACATCCAGAACCCGCTGGTCCGGCAGATCGGCGATCTTCTCGCCAAAGGCACGATCGGCACGGTGAACCATGTGCGTCTCGAAATGGACGAGGACTTCATGGCCGACCCCGATGCGCTGTTTTACTGGAAGAGTGAAGCCAGCTCCGGCTATGGGGCGCTAGACGATTTCGGTGTCCATCCGCTCAGCCTGCTGCAGGTGCTGTTTGGTCCGGTGACCAGGGTATGTTCCCACCTGGCCAAACCCTATGCCGATCGCCCGACGCTGGAGGGAACCCGACGGGCGGTGGAGACCTTCGATATCGCCAGTGTACTGTTTGAACTGGGGGCGGGGATATCTGGCGTCATGGCGCTCGACCGCTCGGCCTGGGGCCGCAAGGGGCGTATCGCCCTGCAGGTCTTCGGCAGCAAGGGCACCATCGCCTTCGATCAGGAACGCATGAACGAGCTGCAGCTCTATGTCACGACCGACAAGCCCGGCGAACAGGGATTTCGCACCATTCTGGCCGCGCCCCAGCATGCGCCCTATGATCGCTTCATTCCGGCCCCCGGGCATGGCCTGGGCTTTAACGACCTCAAGATCATCGAGTGCCACGAATTGCTCAAGGCGATCGGCGGGCAAGCTGCGCGGGTCATCGACTTTGCCACGGGCCTGGGGATCGAGCGCGCCGTCCATGCAATGGCCCAGAGCCATCGCGAACAGCGTTGGGTGGACATTGCGCCGTAGCCCGCTGTCCACGCTGCAGCAAGCCGCCTGGCCGGGAAGCCGCCCTCGGGTCGTGCCCGAGGGCGGTCAGGTCAAGCGGGGCTGAGCATCTGCCGGTCTTGCGACTCCGTCCACAGGATGAACGTGGAAGCGCCCAGGATCAGGATCGAGCCGGGCCAGAACCAGATCGAGGGGGCCTGGCTCAGCGCAATCCATCCCAGCAGACCGCTCAGCGGCACCTTGAGGTCGCCGAAAGGCTGCAGATAGGTGGCGTCGGCCACCTTGTAGGCAAAGCTGAGCAGATATTGCGCCGCCGCCGTCAGGGCGCCGAGCAGCAGCAACAGCCACAGGCCGTTGCCAGTGGGCAGGGCGAAGGGGAAGCCGGTCGACAGACCATCGGGCACCAAGCCTGGCGCCAGCCAGGCAAAGGTGGTGACGGCCAAAAGGATCAGCAGATGATTGGGGGTCATCAGCACCAGCAGCGAGATGGTCAGGGTCTCCGGCGCTTCCTCGCGGGCCAGGTACTTGGTCAGGACGTCGGTCGTGGCCCACAGCACCGCTGCGGCAATCGGGATCAGGGTGGTCAGGCTGAGGCCCTCGGCACCGACACCTGAAATGATGATGGCGCCGACAAAGCCCACCAATCCCGCCGCGAGCCGGGCGGTGGAGGCCCGTTCGCCCAGGAACAGCGTCGAGCCGAGGATGATGAACAGCGGCCCCGTGGCGAGCAGGGTGACCATCTGCCAGATCGGCACGCCTGAGGCAAAGCCATAGACGAACACATGCACGCCGAGCGCCGAAGCAAAGGCACGGATCTCATGCAGCAGCGGCCGTCTGGTCCGCAGGTTTCCCACGCCAATGCGCAGAATCAGCGGCAGGGCCAGCACGGAGGCGATCACATATTGCCAGAACGCCATGCCGGTTGAACTCATGCCAAACTGCCATGGCAGCACCGATTGCAGCACGTTGGTTCCGGCAAAGGCAAGGCTTGCCACCACCATCAGCAAGGCGCCCAGTACGGCGCTGTTTTGGGAAGTCGAGGAAACGTGGTTCATGTAAAATCCTTTCCGTAACCAGTTTCCTCAGGGTTACGGGAAGTCTCGCCAAGGCCGGCGCCCCGGCCCAAAAGGGCGTGAGGACGCTGACGCATCAGCGTTGGTCCCGTTCTCTTTCATCCGGACTATACCGTCGGCTCCGGAGTCACACCGGATCTGCTGACCTTCGGCTGGAGCGTATCTTGAAAGGCGCCGCAGCACCTGTCGACATACTCCCCGGCGCGAAGCGCTCGCGGGCTTGGCGTTGCCGCCTTACCGCCGGTGGGGAATCGCACCCCGCCCTGAGAACATTGCGGGGCTTTATCGTCCCGCGACGATGTACATAGGGCAGGGTGCCTGTCGCTGCAAGCAGACACAAAGCTGTAACCGGGCCGAGGCCATGACTGTGCGCCCGTCGATGTCGCCATCGCCGGTGTGCACAAAACGGACGGGCCCCGAGGCGGCAACCGCCCC
>CAXBKI010000065.1:0-9664 GCA_963975955.1 uncultured Devosia sp. | reverse complement strand
AATTGATCATCCATTGCCGGTCCGTGGAAAAATAGTCGGTATCTGCCTTGAAGGGGGCGAAAACCGTCATGCCCGCTTCCTGATTCCAGAACCCGGTCACGCCAAGATTGCTTTCATACCAGGCCGAGAGGGCTGCCGTATCTTTTGCCCGAAAGAACACTCCGCCAATGCCTATTGCCTTGCCCATGAATGATTTTATCCCTGCCGCCACACAAGGAATATCCCAGGCAAGAGGCGAATCAAGCCCGGTCACAAGAATTGATGGGTCGCGTCCAGCCCGTTGGCCCGACGCTCGCCGGTTGGCCAACGAAAAAAGCGCTACAATGGCTTGCAGCGCGTGTCGGTCAGTGCGGCAATAGTCGCCTAGTGCGTCCAGGGTGTCTTGCGGTCAGCCCGGAAATTGTCAGGGTAGCTCGACCGCTTGGGGGTGCTTTCGTGGGCCGGCTGCACCGAATAGGCGATGCCATTCTTCTGGGCATAGGCCTCGGCGTCTTCCCGGCTGTCAAAGCTCAGGCGAACCTGCTGCCTGGTGTCGGTGGAGGTGGTGTAGCCCATGAGCGGATCGATCGAGCGGGGCGCAGCCAGCTCATGCACCAGAACCCACTGCTTGGACTTGCCTTTTCCCGACTGCATGGCGTTTGGGGCCGGGCGGTAAATACGGGCGGTCATGCAAAGTCCTCAACACGATGCTGGGCGCCAAAAGGCGAAATGTGATGGTCGGAGTACAAAGATTCGAACTTTGGACCCCTGGTTCCCAAAACCAGTGCTCTACCAGGCTGAGCTACACTCCGAGATCACCGCCGTCACCTAGCGTGTTCAGCGACGCAGAGCAAGCGTAACCACACCAACTTTCTTTGGATTGACGAAAACTTCTCACACGTTCAATGAACAGGCATGCTGAACCTGACCCGACGCTGGCCTTTTGGCCTCACGCAAAAGACCTGGCCAGACCGCGCGACGGTGCTCATTCTCGGGCTTTTCTGTCTGCTCTTTGTCGATGCCTGGATGTCGCAGAGCGCGCAGGCATGGCCCGAGATGTGGCGCTCCCCATTTCGCTTCGTCACCGATTTCGGGCTGTCCGACTGGGTGCTGATTCCCAGTCTCCTGATCTTCGTGCTCGCGGTCATCGCCGCGCGGCTGCCGGTGGGCCGCTTTCGCCCGGCGCTGGGCGAGCTGGGCATGCTGTCCGGATTTATCTTTGTCGGCGTCGGGCTGCCTGGATTGGCCTGCAACCTGCTCAAGCGCCTGATCGGCCGGGGCCGGCCGGAATATTTCCTTGATCTTGGAGCATTTCACTTTCAGCCAGTGCTCAATGACTGGAGCTTCCAGAGCTTTCCATCGGGCCACAGCACCACAGCCATCGCCACCGCATTCGTGCTGGGCTTCATGTCGCCGCGCTGGTTCCGCCTGATTCTACCCATTGCCCTGCTGACCGCGCTCTCCCGGATTGTCATCGGCATGCACTATCCCACCGATGTGGCGGCCGGGCTGGTCCTGGGTACGCTCGGCGCCTACGCCGTGCGCAATGTCTTTGCGCGCCGGCGCTGGCTGTTTGCCGTTCGCGCTGACGGCAGCATACGCTTCCGCGGCCTGCCCAATCTGCGCCGGTTGATCCGTGGTCGGCGCTAGCGCGCGGCCGCATAGCGCCCGATAGCCGCCGTCAGGTCGGCCTTGAGGTCATCGATGTCTTCCAGTCCGATATGCAGGCGAAACAGGTTCCCCTCCGCCGTCCACGGCTTGACGGTGCGGTTGGAACCGAGGCTGACGGGGATGCAGAGGCTCTCAAAGCCGCCCCAGGAAAAGCCCATCGTAAACAGGCCAAGCCCGTCCACGAAGGCGGCGACCGCTGCGCGCGGGGCAGGGGCCAGCAGCACGCTGAACAGGCTGCCCGAGCCGGTGAAATCGCGTTTGAACAAGGCGTGATCGGGATGGCTGGGCAACCCCGGATGCAGTACCTGAACGACCTCGTCCTGCCCCTCGAGCCAGCTGGCAATGTCGAGCGCCCGCGCCTGATGCTCCTTCATGCGGATCGCCAGCGTGCGCAGGCCGCGCGCCACCAGAAAGGCATCATCACCGGACGTGAAGAAACCGAGCAGGGCCCGCGTGGATTCGACTTCCGGCCAGGCCGCCTCCGTCGTCGAGATCGTCCCGGCGAATGCATCGGAATGCCCGACGAACATTTTGGTGCCGGCGTGAACGACCAGATCCGCCCCCAGCGCCAGTGGCTGGTGATACAGCGGGCTGGCCCAGCTGTTGTCCACGATCAGTCGCGCGCCATTGGCATGGGCGGCGGCCGCCAGCGCCGGAATGTCCTGCACCTCAAATGTCAACGAGCCGGGGCTCTCGGCCAGCACTGCCGTGGTGTTGGGCTGCATCAAGGCGCTCAGTCCGGCACCGATCCGAGGGTCATAATAGCGCGCGGTCACGCCCATGCGGGTGAGGAATCCGTCGGCAAAGCGCCGGTCCGGTTCGTAGGCGCTGTCCGAGATCAGTACATCGTCGCCAGCCTTGACGCAGCTGAGCACGGCAATGGTGACGGCGGCCAGACCCGAGGGCACCAGGCGTGTGCGATAGGCGCCCTCGAGCTCGGTGATCACCGCTTCGACGCTCTCGGTGGTCGGGTTGCCGGCGCGGCCATAGGCAAAGCGCTGTTTCTGCCCCACCATATCGTCGAGTGTTTTGAACAGTACAGTGGAGCCGCGATACACGGGGGTGTTCACAAATCCGAACTGATCGTCAGGCTGGCGACCGTGATGGGTCAGTATCGTCTCGACCGACCGGCTATCACGTTTGCCGTTTTTTTTGTCATTCATGCTGGGCTCAGTGCTCAATATCCGGTCAAACCAAAAAAGTGTCCAATTAAGTGACAGTCTTGCTGTCCCAAGACAGCTTCTACCCTTGACGCAAAGGGCAATAGACGCTTGCATGCATAGCAGCATCGCAACCGCTCTTGAAAGGGTGGAGGTGCCACCGGGGAATTGGGTTTGCCCATAACCGCGGGACACACGGTCAGGAAATCAAAGGCAACAACAATGCAAAAAACGCTCGTAACGATCGCACTCGCGGCCTCGATGGGCCTCGCTGGCGCGACGGCTGCACAGGCAGGCATTCTC
This sequence comes from uncultured Devosia sp., assembly GCA_963975955.1. Lineage (GTDB taxonomy): Bacteria > Pseudomonadota > Alphaproteobacteria > Rhizobiales > Devosiaceae > Devosia. The sequence continues at coordinate 6,551 of CAXBKI010000065.1, read as the reverse complement.
GAAGACGTACAGGCCAAGGGCTACATCCAGTGTGGTGTGACCGGTGGCGTGGCAGGCTTCTCCGCACCCGATTCCAACAATGTTTGGACCGGCCTGGAAGTCGACTACTGCCGTGCACTTGCTGCCGCCGTCTTCAATGACGCTGACGCCGTCCGCTTCACCTCACTGACCAGCCAGGAACGCTTCACGGCGCTTTCGGCTGGTGAAATCGACGTGCTCTCGCGTACCACCACCTGGACGATGAGCCGCGATACCCAGCTCGGTATCAGCTTTGTCGGCACCATGTTCTATGATGGCCAGGGCTTCATGGTCCGCAAGGCTGACGGCATCAAGTCGGCTCTCGATCTGTCCGGCGCGGCCATCTGCATAGAGTCCGGCACCACGACCGAGCTCAACGCTGCCGATTACTTTGCCGCCAATGGCATGGAATTCAACACAGTTGTGTTTGTTGATCAGGATGAGGTGTTTAAGGCCTACCTCGACGGTCGTTGTGACGTCTACACCACAGATTCCTCTGCGCTGGCATCTGAGCGTGCGACCAATGCGCCCGTGCCCGAAGACCACATCATCCTTCCCGAAATCATCTCCAAGGAACCGCTGGGCCCTGTTGTTCGGTCTGGCGACACTGCCTGGTTCAACATTGCGCGCTGGACCTATTTCGCGCTGCTCGAAGCTGAAGAGCTGGGCGTTTCGCAGAGCAATGTCGATGAGATGCTTGGTTCTGACAACCCGGCCATCAAGCGCCTGCTGGGCGTCGAAGGTGACTTCGGTACGCCACTGGGCCTGACCAAGGACTGGGCTTACCAGATCGTCAAGCTGGTCGGTAACTATGCCGAATCCTATGACCGCAACGTTGGCCCGGCGACCCCAATCGGCCTGGAGCGCGGTCTGAACGCCCTCTGGAAAGACGGTGGCATCCAGTACGCTCCGCCAATCCGCTAACATGCGTCGACCCGGCGCCCCTTGGGTGCGCCGGGTCTTTCTGTTTCGACGATGCGCCCGCTGTGGGGTAGTGCGTGAAACAGCCGCGTTGTTGGGCGGCTTGGGGACTAGACATCATGACAGCGCTTGACGCGGGGCCCTCGGCGCCCCCGAGGACGTTCTTTTTCAACGATCCGGTGATCCGCGGGATTGTCTACCAGTTCGTGGTGGCCGTGATCCTGGTTTTGTTCATCGCCTGGATCATTGGCAACACCGCTGCCAACCTGGCGGCACAAAACAAGACGACCGGCTTTGACTTCCTCTGGAAGACCGCCGGATTTGATATCAGCTTTACCATGCTGCCCTGGAGCCGGGCATCAATCTACTGGCAAGCCTTTCTCGTCGGCATCACCAATACGCTGCTGGTCGCCTTTGTCGGGATTGTCGCTGCCACCATGCTGGGCTTTACCATCGGCATCGCCCGCCTGAGCAGCAATTTCATCATCTCCAGTCTGGCGACGGTCTACGTGGAGGTGATCCGCAACATTCCACTGCTGCTGCAGCTCTTCTTCTGGTACTTCGCCGTGCTCAAGACCATGCCGGCGGTCCGCGACTCCTATGAGCTGCCGTTCGATTCCTTCATCAACCAGCGTGGTATCTACGTTCCCAAGCCAATCCCTGACCCACAATTCATGTTTGTCTGGATTGGCCTGGCATTGGCGGTCGCGACGGTTTTGGCCATCCGCATTTGGGCCCGCAAGCGGCTCGAAGCGACCGGCAAGCGATTCCCGGTGTTTCTGACTTCGGTGGCAGTTCTGGTCATCTTGCCAACCTTGCTTGGGCTTGTGAGCGGCGCGCAGGTGTCGTTTGATCTTCCCGTGTTGGAGCGCTTCAACTTCAAGGGTGGCGTGCAGTTGCCGCCCGAATTCCTGGCATTGCTGTTCGGCCTGACCATCTATACCGCTTCCTTCATCGCCGAAACGGTTCGCGGCGGCATCCTCGCGGTCAGTCACGGCCAGACCGAGGCAGCCATGTCGCTGGGTTTGAAGGAAGGAGACAGGCTGCGCCTTGTCATCGTCCCGCAGGCCATGCGCGTCATCGTGCCGCCGCTGACTAGCCAATATCTGAACCTCACCAAGAATTCTTCGCTTGGTGCCGCTATCGGTTACCCCGAACTGGTCAACGTGTTTTCAGGCACGGCACTGAACCAGACGGGCCGCGCCATCGAGTGTATCGCTCTGACGATGTTGGTCTATTTGTGCTTCTCGCTGCTGACCTCATTGATTATGAACTGGTATAATGCCCGCGTCAGCCTGGTCGAGCGGTAGGAGATCAGCCATGACCGATACTGGATTTGTTCGTACTGAGTTGGTGCCTGCCAAACCCGCGCCCGACGGCTCAAGTGGTGCAGTGGCGTGGGCAAAGAAGAACCTTTTCGCCACCCCGGTGGACGCCGTGCTCACCGCGCTCGGCGTCTTGTTCTTGCTCTGGATCGTGCCGCCACTTTTCAACTTTGTCATCGGCCACGCTGTGGGGCCGTTCGGTACTGTCGAAGAGTGCAGGGCCATCGGCTCGGGGGCCTGTTGGGCCTATATCTACAATGAGATGGAGTTCTTCATCTACGGCTTCTACGATATCCCTGAGCAGTGGCGGCCTAACATCGTCTTTGCTCTTGGCGCATTGCTGTTCGTGCCGCTGCTGATCCCCAGCCTGCCGTTCAAACGGGCGAATGCCATTCTGCTATTGGTCGTTTATCCGGTTGTGAGCTACTTTCTGCTGGCCGGTGGCGTATTCGGACTGTCCGAAATGCCGACCCAGAAATGGGGCGGTTTGCTCATCACCCTGATCATTTCGGTAGTTGGTATTACGCTGTCGTTCCCACTCGGGATTGTGCTGGCTTTGGGACGGCAATCTTCCTTGCCGGTAATCAAGACGTTATGCGTGGCCTTTATCGAACTCATTCGCGCCGTGCCGCTAATCACCATTCTGTTCATGGCTTCGATCATGCTGCCGCTGTTCATGCCGCAGGGCATGACGGTGGATAAATTGCTGCGCGCTCTGGTTGGCGTGACCTTGTTCACCTCTGCCTACATGGCCGAAGTGGTCCGTGGTGGGCTGCAGGCCGTGCCGCGGGGGCAGTATGAGGCCGGAGCGTCGCTTGGCCTGGGCTATTGGCAGCGGATGTATTTTATCATCCTGCCGCAGGCGCTCAAGCACGTGATCCCGGGCATCGTCAACAATTTCATCGCGCTCTTCAAGGATACGTCCCTTGTCTACATTGTGGGCATGAAGGACCTGCTTGAAGCGGTGAAAACCAAGAACGACTCCGCGTTGGAATGGAAAGCTGCCAATTCGGCGACGACAGGCTATCTGTTCGCCGCCATCGTTTTCTGGGCCTTTTGTTTCTCCATGTCGCGCTATTCCATGTTCATGGAGCGCCGTCTCAATACCGGTCATAAGAGGTAGTTCCCATGACACAATCTTCCGAGACTACCGCCGACCAGACCCCGGGCACGGAACCTGCCAAGTCGAGCGGCAAACGGCCGACAATCGAAGTGATCGGCATGCACAAGTGGTACAGCGATTTCCACGTCTTGCGCGATATCAACCTCAAGGTCGCCGATGGTGAGCGCATCGTCATTGCCGGCCCCTCCGGGTCGGGCAAGTCGACGCTGATCCGTTGCATCAACCGTCTTGAGGAGCATCAGGAAGGCCAGATCATCGTCAACGGCGTTGAGCTGACCGCCGATCTCAAGCGGATCGATGAGGTGCGGCGCGAAGTGGGGATGGTGTTCCAGCACTTCAATCTGTTCCCGCACCTGACGATCCTGCAGAACCTGACGCTGGCGCCGATCTGGGTGCGTGGCACGCCCAAGGCGGAAGCTGAGGCCACGGCAATGCACTACCTGGAACGGGTCAAGATTCCGGAGCAGGCCAACAAGTTCCCTGGCCAGCTTTCCGGAGGCCAGCAGCAGCGTGTGGCGATCGCCCGCTCGCTCTGCATGCAGCCCAAGATCATGCTGTTCGATGAGCCGACATCGGCCCTTGATCCGGAAATGGTCAAGGAAGTGCTCGACGTGATGATCAGCCTGGCCGAAGAAGGCATGACAATGATCTGCGTGACCCATGAGATGGGCTTTGCCCGCCAGGTCGCTGACCGGGTGATTTTCATGGACCAGGGCCAGATCATCGAGCAGAACGAGCCGGAACAGTTCTTCTCCAATCCCCAGCACGAGCGGACCAAGCTGTTCCTCAGCCAGATCCTGCACTGACCTGCCAAATTGGTCAGGGCAATCCGTCTTCCCCGACTTGACCGCGCCCCGTCGCCTGCCATTATGCGCACGCGAGTGAGGGGACGACACGATTGGCGCGATTTTTGAAGCAATGGCCAGCTTTGCTGGCGGCGGCCGTCGGCGTTTTCATGCTGGCCATCACGCCGGTCGCTGCCCAGACACTCGACAAGGTTCGAGAGCGCGGCTTTCTGATCTGCGGCGCCACCAATGCACTGCCTGGCTTTGCCCAGGTCGATGCAAATGGCCGCTGGTCCGGGTTTGACGTCGATCTGTGCCGCGCCATTGCCGCTGCCGTGTTGGGAGACCCCGACCGCATCGAATTCCGCTCGCTGCGCGGCGAGGCCCGCTTCGCGCCGCTGCAGACCGAAGCCGTGGATGTCCTGACCCGCAATGGCCCCTGGACCGCGCGGCGAGACACGCTGTATGGGGCCAGCTATGTCGGCACTGCCTTCTTCGACGGCCAGGCATTTCTGGTGCCGCAATCGCTCGGGCTGGTATCGGCCTTCGAACTCGACAATCTCAAAATCTGCGTGATCGACGACAGCGACGAGCTGGAGCGAATTCAAGAGTTCTTCTTCGCCAATCAGGCAAGCTATGTCGAGGTGCCCTATGAGGACATCGAAGACCTCGCACTCGCTTACCGCACTGGCCTGTGCGATGCGGTATCGGCCTCGGGTCGGCAATTGCAGGCCATCCGTCGCGCGCTGCCCGATCCCAGTGCCCATCGTATCCTGCCTGAACGCATTTCCAAGGAATTGCTCGGACCGGTCGTGCGCGCGGGCGACATGCAGTGGTTCAACATCGTCAAGTGGACGGTGTTTGCGCTGATCAATGCAGAGGAGGTGGGCATCACCGCGAGCAATACGGGCTCGCTGATTGCCTCGCACACCCCGGCGATCCGCCGCATTCTGGGGGTTGAGGGTGACTACGGTACGCCTTTGGGCCTCAAGCCCACCTTCATGGCCGACGCCATTCGCGCCGTCGGCAATTATTCCGAGCTCTATGACCGCCACTTCGGCCCGCAGACAGGCGCAGCGCTGCTGCGGGGGCAGAATTCGCTCTGGAGCAATGGCGGGCTGCTCTACGCCCCCCCGGTGCGCTGATTGCCCGCCACGGCGCGGTGCACGCTGCGGAACCGAACCCTGACGACATCGAGGCAATAGCAGGGCTCTACACCGATCCCCGCGTTCGCGCTTTTCTCGGTGGTCACCAGCCTGCGCCGCTTCGGCGTTGACCAGATTCTCTATTCGACGCTGGCCAGCGACAGTTCTAGTCCGCAAACAGCAGATTGACCCGCCGGTTCTGCTTGCCCTTGCTCTCGATCTTGCCGAATTTGACCGCCCCGATTTCGCCCGTGCTGGTGACATGCGTCCCGCCACAGGGCTGCAGGTCGACATCGCCAATCCTGATCAAGCGCACGCGGCCCTGGCCCATTGGCGGCTTCACATTCATGGTCTTGATCAGATCGGGATTGGCTGCCATTTCGGCATCGGTGATCCACCCACCCGTTACCGGGAAGGTGAAGACCACCGAGAGCAGGTGCAGGGCCGTGTGCATGCGCATCAGCCGATAGCGCCGGTCCCAGTCGAGCCGGGTGGTAACCGTCTGACCGACGACGGGCAGGGCGGCACCTGCGACCGGCATGTGCACGATCTGCGTCTTGTCACCATCGGGATGAATGGTATTGGCAATCGCCAGTTCGGTTCCGTCGTCGGAAATCAGGGTACCGATATCGCCAGGCTGCCCGCCCGAAGCGGCATAGAAAATCGTCTGATCCAGCACGACGCCGCCGTCAGGGGTTATGCCCGTGACGGTTGCCCGCACGGATTGCAGATAGCTGTCGTCGCGAAACAGGTATGTGGTCATCGTGAACTCTACAATACAGGGGAGAGGAGCCGAGCGGCCTGGGTCAGAAAGCGCAACGGCCAGGAACGGGATTTCACCTCGTCTGCCGTCACTTCCCGGCAACTCTTGAAGTCTTCAATCAGCATGGCTTCGATGTCCGAGATGGCCCGGGAACTGGTAAACCACAAGGTGATTTCAAAATTGATCGCAAAGGAGCGGTTGTCGAAATTGACGCTGCCGACAGTGGCAATCTGATCGTCCATCAGCACGATTTTCTGGTGCAGAAAGCCGTTCTGGTAGCGCTGGATCGAGATGCCGTGCTGCACCATGGCATCGGCGTGGGCGATGCTGGCCAGCCAGACCAGCTTGTGGTCCGGTGCATTGGGCAACATGATCCGCACGTCCACGCCCCGCAGCTTGGCGGCAAACAGTGCTGTCCTGATATCGGTGTCGGGTACGAAATAGGGACTGACGATCCACAGGCGGGGGCGG
>CAXBKI010000064.1:0-9716 GCA_963975955.1 uncultured Devosia sp. | reverse complement strand
CTGGATCAAGCCGGGCGCCACCGTCATCGATGTCGGCATCAACCGCATCGACGCACCGGAGCGTGGCGAGGGCAAGACCCGGCTGCTCGGCGATGTCGACTTTGCTTCGGCCAGCCAGGTCGCCGGCGCCATTACGCCTGTGCCGGGCGGGGTGGGGCCCATGACCATCGCCTGCCTGTTGGCCAATACCGTCACCACGGCTTCGCTGATCCATGGCCTGGTGCCACCGGGCGACCTCACCGCATGAGTGCAGCCAGCCACGACCCTGGCGGCAAGGTCAGGCTGGCGCTGATGCCGGGCGTCAAGGGTGATGCCCGGTTCAGCGACGATGGCCGCTATCGCCAGCTCATGCGCCGCTGGACGGGGGATTCCTTCCCCGCGCGCTATGTCTTGTTCGTCGGCATGAACCCCAGCACGGCGGACGCCGAGGTCAATGATCCCACCTGCGCCCGCGAATGGAGCTTCGCCCGGCGCGAGGGCTTTTCGGCCATGGTCAAGGCCAATGTCGGTGACTACCGCGCCACTGACCCCAAAATGCTGCTGGCGCCGGGCGTCGAGGCGGTCTCGGCCGATAACCTCCCCGCTATCCGTCAGGCCGCCGCCGGAGCGGCCTTGATCGTGCTGTGCCACGGCAAGCTCAACAGGGCGCTCGCTCCCGCCGGCAGGGCGCTGGTCGCCGCGCTGCTGGCCGATGGCAGGCAGCTGTGGTGCTTTGGCACCAATGCCGATGGATCACCCAAGCATCCGCTCTACCTGCGCGCCGATACCCCGCTGCAACCCTTCCTGCCCCTGCAGCACCGCTAGAGCCGATAACGGCCGCTGAGCTTGGCCTGGATCTCGGGGACCATCTGCTCGGCTGCGGTACGCCCCAGGGCAATGGCATCGGCTGCCCGGTGGAAATCCATCAGTCCGATATCGACCACGCGCGGTGCCACCAGAATGTGCGGTGGCTCTCCCGCCAGCCGGGAGCGCGTGATATGGTCCTGCATGATGTCGATTGCATTGGTCAGCACATCAAAATAGCCGGGCACTGACGGACCATTGCCGAACCAGTTCAGGGAAGACATCTGCGACTGCACCGAGGCCGGAATTGACCGGATCAGCTCGATCAGGCTTTCCGGCTTGCTCGTCTTGTCGGTCACCGCCGGTTCGCGCTCGACGACCAGCGGCCGGGCCAGCAGGTCGTCGTTCAGATTGACCGCAATGATGAAGTCAGCGTCCATCGCCCGGCACAGTGAAACCGGGATCGGGTTGACCAGGCCGCCGTCGGACAGCCAGCGCCCGTCAATCTTGGTCGGGCTGAACAAGCCCGGCATGCCGATCGAGGCGCGTACCGCAGACGCCAGGGGACCCGATTTCAACCAGATTTCGCGCCCGCTGCTGATATCGGTCGCCACCGCCGCGAAGGGAATTTTGAGGTCTTCTATCAGTTCGGGCAGGCCCAGGCCGCTCAGCCACTTTACAATGTGCATGCCGTCCACCAGCCCGCCGGCCAGCAGGTTGATGTCCACCATCGAAGCAACCGAGCGCCAGTCGGCGCCCACTGCCCAATCGCGCAAGCCGTCAAGCTGGCCACCGGCATGCACCGCCCCAACCAGCGCACCCATCGATGTGCCACAGATGATGTCGGGTACGATGCCGGCTTCGGCCAGCACATCGATCACCCCTATATGCGCCCAGCCACGCGCAGCGCCACTACCCAGCGCCAGGGCAATCCGCGTCTTGGCCATGTCGAACTCCCACAGCAATGCCCATCCGGCACGATACCGGCAAGACTAGGCCGCGTCGGCCAGGTAGAACAAGCGTGCCACCGTATGATCGCGCAGCGCCTGCGCCGGCAATTTACCGGTCAGCGCCGCCACCACAATAGAGGGGTCTGCCACCGCGCTGGCGTCCACCACCACGCGCGTGAAGGCCGGTCGCATGCCGCGCTTGGCCTCTTCGAGCATATCGTAAAGCAGGGCCCGCACATCGGTACGGGTCGCGCAGGCAACGCAATGCTCGCCATCGGCATGCCCATGACCACTATTGGCGGGCAGGCGGAGCAGGGCGGTACCAGCGTCCAGCGCCAGCAGGGCACCGGGCCTGGTCACGACGGTAACGGGAATTGGTTCAATACGGGCCAAAATATCCCTCCTGACCTCCCCTGAAGGGGACGAATTGCGCGGTGCAACTTGCACCATTTGCCACCCCCGGTCAGCTCCTCCCCCTTCAGGGAAAGGTCAGGAGGGGCGACCGAACAGAGCGGCCTGCGGGCTGATTACTCCGCCGCTGCGATCGCTGGACCAGGAATGTAGTTCAGGATCGGGCCCAGCCAGCGCTCGACATCTTCCACCTTCATCCCCTTGCGCTCGGCATAATCGAGCACCTGATCGCGTTCCACCTTGGCCACGCCGAAATAATAGGCCTCGGGATGGGCATAGTAGAACCCCGATACCGACGAGCCGGGCCACATGGCATAGCTCTCTGTCAGGGTGACCCCGGCATTCTTCTCGGCATCGAGCAACCGGAACAGCGTGGTCTTTTCGGTATGATCAGGCTGTGCCGGATAGCCGGGCGCCGGGCGGATGCCGCGATAATTTTCCAGCGACAGCTCTTCGGGCGTCTGGGTTTCATCCGGGGCATAGGCCCAAAACTCCCGGCGCACCCGCGCATGCATCATCTCGGCCAGAGCCTCGGCGAAGCGATCGGCCAGCGCCTTGACCAGAATGGACGAATAATCGTCGTTCTGCTTTTCGAACCGCTCGGCAATGGCCACTTCCTCCAGGCCTGCTGTCACGACAAACGCCCCCAGATAATCCTGCTTGTCCGTGTCGAGCGGCGCCACGAAATCGCTCAGCGCCATATTGGGCTTGCCGTCGCGCTTGCTCAACTGCTGGCGCAGGGTGAACAGGGTTGCCAGCTCTTCGGAACGGCCTTCATCGGTGAACAGGCGAATGTCGTCGCCCACCGCATTGGCGGGCCAGAAGCCGACCACTGCGCGCGGCTTGAACCAGTTTTCACCGATGATCTGCTTGAGCATCGCCTGCGCGTCACCAAACAGCTGCCGCGCCGCCTCACCCTGGCGCTCGTCGTCCAGGATGGCCGGGTAGCGTCCCTTGAGCTCCCAGGTCTGGAAGAACGGGGTCCAGTCGATATATTCAGCCAGTGTTGCCAGATCGAAATCCTCGAACACCCTGGTGCCCAGAAAGTTCGGTTTGGGCGGCGTATAGCTGTCCCAGTCCGGCTTGAAGGCATTGGCGCGGGCCGTGGCGAGCGGCAGGCGTTTCTTTTCCTCTTCGGCGCGCAGATGCGCGTTGGCGGCCTTGGCATATTCCGCCTTGATATCGGCGATGAAGCTGACCTTGGTGTCGGCTGACAGCAGATTGCCCACCACACCTACGGCACGGCTGGCATCGTTGACATAGACCGTCTGGCCCTGGCTGTAGCGCGGGTGGATCTTGACCGCCGTGTGGACGCGGCTGGTCGTCGCCCCGCCGATCAGCAGAGGAATGTCGAAACCCTCTCGCTCCATTTCAGCGGCCACATGCACCATCTCGTCCAGCGACGGGGTGATCAGACCCGAAAGGCCGATGATGTCGACCTTCTCGTCCCTGGCCGTCTGCAGGATCTTGGCCGTGGGCACCATGACCCCCAGGTCGATGATCTCGTAATTATTGCAGCTCAGCACCACGCCCACGATGTTCTTGCCGATATCGTGCACGTCGCCCTTGACTGTCGCCATCAGCACCTTGCCGGCGCTCTTGCGCCCGGTGGCATTGCCGTCGGCGTTCTTCTCGGCCTCCATATAGGGCAATAGCAGCGCTACGGCCTGCTTCATGACGCGGGCCGATTTGACCACCTGGGGCAGGAACATCTTGCCCGAGCCGAACAGGTCGCCGACGATGCTCATGCCCGCCATCAGCGGGCCCTCGATGACATGGAGCGGCCGCGCCGCCTTCTGCCGGGCTTCTTCGGTATCGGCGTCGATATACTCGGTAATGCCGTTGACCAGGGCGTGCGCGATGCGGTCCTCGACGGACTTCTCACGCCAGCTCATATCCTTGGCTGCCGCTTCCTTGCCGCCCTTGCCGCGATAGCGTTCGGCAAGATCGAGCAGTCGATCGGTGCCGTCATCACGGCGATTGAGGATCACGTCCTCGCAGGCGTCGCGCAGTTCAGGGTCGATCGACTCGTAGACCGCCAGCTGACCGGCATTGACGATGCCCATGTCCATGCCGTTCTGAATGGCATAGTACAGGAACACCGCGTGCATCGCCTCGCGCACCGGCTCATTGCCGCGGAACGAGAAGCTCAGGTTCGAGATGCCGCCCGAAATATGGACATGGGGCAGGGTGTCGGTGATCTGCTTGGTCGCCTCGATGAAGGCTACGCCATAGTCATTGTGCTCTTCAATGCCGGTCGCCACGGCGAACACATTGGGATCGAACACGATATCCTCGGGTGGAAAGCCGACTTCCTCGGTGAGCAGCTTATAGGCGCGCGTGCAGATCGCGACCTTGCGCTCGAGCGTATCGGCCTGGCCCTGCTCGTCGAATGCCATCACCACGACAGCGGCGCCATAGGCCCGCACCAGTCGCGCCGACTTGAGGAAGGCCTCTTCGCCTTCCTTCATCGAGATCGAGTTGACCAGGGCCTTGCCCTGCACGCATTTCAGGCCCGCCTCGATCACTTCCCATTTGGAAGAGTCGATCATCAGCGGCACCTTGGCGATGTCGGGCTCGGCGGCCAGCAGGTTGAGATAGTCGATCATCACCTGCTTGGAGTCGATCAGGCCTTCATCCATGTTGATGTCGATGATCTGCGCGCCATTGGCTACCTGGTCGCGCGCCACCTCGAGTGCCGCGTGGTAGTCGCCCGCCGTGATCAGTTTGCGGAACCGCGCCGAGCCGGTGACATTGGTACGCTCACCGATGTTCACAAAGGGGATCTCCGGCGTCAGCGTGAACGCTTCGAGCCCTGCCAGCCGCAGCTTGGGCTCGATCTCGGGCACGGTGCGCGGCGCATATTTGCTCACTGTCTGCGCGATGGCGCGAATATGGTCCGGCGTCGAACCGCAGCAGCCGCCCACGATATTGAGCAGTCCTTCGCTGGCGAACTGTTCCAGCTGGCTCGCCATCAGTTCGGGCGTCTCGTCATAGCCGCCGAATTCATTAGGCAGGCCTGCATTGGGATAGGCGCAGATAAACGTGTCCGCGACCGCAGACAGCTCGGCGATGTGCTCGCGCATCAGGTCGGCGCCCAACGCGCAGTTCAGCCCGATGGTGAAGGGATTGCCATGGCGCAGCGAATACCAGAACGCCGTTGGCGTCTGGCCCGACAGCGTGCGACCGGACAGATCGGTAATCGTGCCCGAAATCATGATCGGCACATCGATGCCGCGCTCTTCAAACAGTCGCTGCGCGGCGAAGATGCCGGCCTTGGTGTTGAGCGTATCGGTGATGGTTTCAAACAGCAGCAGATCGGCGCCGGCATCGACCAGTCCACGAATGGCCTCGCCATAGGCGGTGACCAGTTCGTCAAAGGTGATAGCGCGATGACCGGGACTATTCACGTCGGTCGACATCGATGACGTCTTGTTGGTCGGCCCCAGCGCGCCGGCGACAAAGCGGCGCCGGCCATCCTCGGCCTCGGCCCTCAGGGCAGCCCGACGGGCGACCACGACGCCCTGGAAGTTGATGTCGTAAACCGCGTCTTCGCAGCCATAGTCGGCCTGCGCCACCGAGGTTGCCGAGAAAGTATTGGTCTCGGCGATGTCAGCGCCGGCCATATAGTATTCGAAGTGAATGTCCTCGACAGCCTTGGGCTCGGTGATCACCAGCAGGTCGTTATTGCCCTGCAGTGGCAGCGTCCAGTCCTTGAACCGCTCGCCCCGGAAGTTTTCCTCGGTGAACTTCCGCCGCTGCAGCATCGTACCCATGGCACCATCCAGAATCAGGATGCGCTCCCGCGCGGCTTGCGCCAGCGCGGTGCGGACTTCGTTCCAGTCGGGAATAGGGTGCTGCTGCTCGGAAAGGCTCATCGCCGTTCACCTCGGTTCATGCGGTAGTCGAAACTGACATAAAGATATCTTTATATCACTGAAAGCGCAAGGTTGTCAGCCGATGCGCGGCGCCGGATCGAACCCGGCTTATTTGATCCAAATGCGATCGACAACGCTAACGCGCCGTTCGCCTTAACTTCCCCTAAACCAGAAATCTGTTCTGAGGGCGCACCAGCCGGGCAAGCGCGTTATAATCGGCATTGGCAACAAAGTTAGCATAAGAGTTTATGAGTACAGTGACCACACCTTGGCGCCACACCGTTCGCCTCGTCGCCCTGGCTGCCCTGCTTGCCCCTGTCATTGCCGCCTGCGGCATGGGGGACCTGGGTGCCACCGTCAAGCGCGGGGCCTTCACCTCCAAGGAATACGGCGTTGCCTCATCGCCACGTGTCACCAGCAACCCCAATCCCCCCAAGGGTGGCGGCCGGTATCAGGTCGGCAAGCCCTACACCGTGCGGGGCAAAGTCTATGTGCCGCAGGAAGATCCCAACTATGTCGCCAGTGGCGATGCCTCCTGGTACGGCTCCGATTTCCATGGCCGCCGGACGGCAAACGGCGAGATTTTCTCTGCCAATGCCATTACAGGCGCACATCCGACCTTGCCCTTGCCTAGCTATGTGCGCGTAACCAATCAGGAAAATGGTCGTTCGGTCATTGTCAGGGTCAATGATCGCGGTCCCTATCTGCCCGGCCGCATCATGGATCTGTCCCATCGCGCGGCCGAAATGCTGGGCTATGTGAACAGCGGCCATACGCAGATCAAGGCTGAATATGTTGGGCCGGCGCCACTCGAAGGCGACGATACCCGCATGCTGCTGTCCAGCTACTCCGGGCCGGCCGATTTCGGCGGCAAGGGCAATACGCGTTACGCCTCGGCCGACACCACCAATAGTCTGGCCGATATGGCCGGCAATCTGATCGGCGGCCTGTTCTCCTACGCCGACACCACGCCGCAGGAGCAGGATCTGGCCATCGGTTCGGCCCACGCCGCAGTGACCGCCATGGCGACCCGCTCGACGGCGCTGCAGGACTGGGCCAAATCGGTCGACGTCGACTCGCGCGAGATCAAGCTCGGCCTGGGCGTGTTCTCCGACCAGAACAACGCCATTACCCTCTCGGAGCAGTTTGCCGTGCTGGGCGCCGTCGATGAGGATGCGGTCACCGTCAATGGCAGGGCCGCCACGCGGCTGACCCTGACCCATCTCAAACCCGGCGTCTCTAAAGTCGATGCCCTCGATCTGGCCCGGCAACTTGGCCTGAACGACATAATTCTCTATTAGTTCTGTTTGTCGGCATCAGTGTCGACCCTTTTGGGGGGAAGATGCGCGTAGAACGGCTGGGATATATTCTGATCTGCCTGCTGGCGCTGATGGCGCCGGCCTGGGCGCAGGCCACCTTCGACACCAAGGCCAGGTTCGCCATCCTGATGGATCAGGAGACCGGCACGGTCATCTTCCAGAAGGACGCCGACCTTCCCATGGAACCGGCCAGCATGGCCAAGCTGATGACCATCGCCGTGGTGTTTCGTGAAATCCGCGACGGCCGGGTCGACCTGAACGACGAGTTCTTCGTGTCGGAACACGCCTGGCGCACCGGCGGGGCCTCCTCTGGTGGCTCGACCATGTTTGCCGAGCTCAATTCCAAGATTTCCGTAGAGAACCTGATTCGCTCGGTGATCATCCAGTCGGGCAACGACGCGGCCATCATTCTGGCCGAAGGCATTGCCGGCTCTGAAGCCAGCTTTGCGGCGATGATGAACGAAGTGGCCGAGGACATTGGCCTGACCGGCTCGCACTTCACCAATCCCACGGGCCTGCCCGATCCGCAGATGCACGTTACCGCGCGTGACCTCGCCGATCTGGCGCGCTACCTGATCCGTGAATTTCCGCAATATTACCACTTCTTCTCCGAGCCGGAGATGGAGTGGAACGGGATCAAGCAGCCCAACCGCAACTCGCTGATCGAAATGGGCATCGGCGTCGACGGCCTCAAGACCGGTCACACCGAGGCGGCCGGTTATGGATCGGTGATTTCCACCGAGGAGGGCGGGCGCCGCCTTATCGCCGTGGTGCATGGCCTGACCTCGATGTCAGAACGCGCCGAAGAGGGCCGCAAGCTGATCACCTGGGGCGCCAGGGCCTTTGAGCGCGTCGCGGCCTATGGCGACGGGGCCATAGTCGGCTATGCCGATGTCTATGGTGGCGAAACCGGCAGTGTCGGCCTCATCGGTAACGGCGAGATTGCCCTTTACCTGCCGCGCGGTTCACGCAAGTGCCTGAGCGCCGAAGTGCGCTATACCGGCCCACTCATGCCGCCGGTCAATGCGGGCGACCAGGTCGCCGAACTGCGCGTCTTCTGCGATGATCGGCTGGTGCAGGTTGCCCCGCTTTACGCGGCCCAAAGCGTCAAGGAAGGCGGCATTACGCGCAAGGCCGCCGACGCGCTGCGACAACTGGCGCTTGGCTGGCTCTGAGACTCGGATACAACGCTCATCATGCTCGAAGCGACCAAAGCCACCCGTGCCCGGTTCATTACCTTTGAAGGTGGTGAAGGCGTCGGCAAATCGACCCAGCGGTACTGTTTGCCGCGGCGCGTCTGGATCACGTTACCAAGCTTATCGCCCCCAATCTGCGCCAGGGCACCTGGGTCCTGTCCGATCGATTCCACGATTCGACCCGCGCCTATCAGGGGCTGACCGGCGGCGTGGATGACAAGCTGATCGATGCCCTCGAAACCCTGGCGCTCGATGGCCATGCGCCCGACCTGACCATCATTCTGGACATGGACCCGGTGGCGGCCTTCAAGCGGGTCGCCGATCGCGCCATCGAAGACGGTTTGGCGCTCACTGGTGATCGCTTCGAAAAGGAAGAGCTCGACTGGCACATCCGGTTGCGCGACGGCTTTCTGGCAATCGCCAGGCGGGAACCGGATCGCTGCGTCGTCATCTCGGCCGCCCAGAGTGAAGACGCGCTCGAAGCGGCCATCTGGGACGTCGTCAGCCGTCGTTTCCCCGAACTGCTCAATGGGTCTCAGGCGTGACAGACCCCAATGCACTCGAAGGTGCGGTGCCGCCCGAGCGCCGGCAGCGGGCGCGCGGACACCAGGCCGCACGGACTGCCATTGCGCGCCAGATCGCCGACCACCGGTTGCCGGGCGCCATCTTGCTGCATGGCCCGATGGGCATCGGCAAGGCCACCTTTGCCTTTGAAATGGCCGCCGCCATTCTGACCGCCACCGGCGATGAAGCTGCCCACCGTGTCGAGGAGCAGGTTGCCGCGCTCTCGCATCCCAATATTTCCCTGCTGCGCCGGCGTCCCAAGGACGCAAAGAGCTATTATACGGTCATCCGCGTCGAGGACGTCCGCCAACTGCGCGACGGGCTGCACCACACCCGCGGGCGGGCAGGGCACCGCGTCGCGATTATCGACAGCATCGATGACTGCAATCCCTCTGCGGCCAACGCCCTGCTCAAGACGCTCGAAGAACCGCCGGCAGACACCACGTTCCTGCTGATTTCGCACCGGCCCGGCCAATTGCTGCCCACTATCAAGTCGCGCTGCCACAACCTGGCGCTGCGACCCATTGCGGACGAAGACGTCCGTGCCGTCCTGAGCGAGCACGATCCCGGCCTGGCATCCGACGCGGTCGGGCGGGCCATTGCCCTGGCAGGCGG
>CAXBKI010000063.1:0-9740 GCA_963975955.1 uncultured Devosia sp. | reverse complement strand
CTTGCTCTCGAAGACAGTCATTCGGGCGTTCGGGCGGCCCATGCGGCAGGCATGCAGACCGTGATGGTGCCCGACCTGGTCCACCCGAACGACGAGATCCGGGCGCTCGGCATTGCCGTCACGGAAAGCCTCAATCACGTCCGCGCGGCGGCGTTCGACCGCTCCTGAAGCGCGCAGGATCGGCGGATTTGCCGCAAGCCCCGGCCAGCCCGGGGGCTTTTTGTTGTTGGCAATTGTGCATCGGGCAAAGCCCGATTGGCGGACGCGCGGCATCGTTAAAGTTTTAATCGTTGCGCCCACCCCCCCTTCACCATGCATCAAGTCCTTGCACTTCAAGGGTTTTCATAGCGCTGCCCCTGCGTTAACCGTACCTTAAGAAGCTAACGCCTATGGTTAACCAGTGGTAAATTCTGGCTTCCCAGGGCGGCCAAGCTTGGCTAGTGTGCCCGCGACGTGACGAAGGGCCCGCATGCGGGTCTGGACGAAAGTGCACCGGATATGACCGGACGCGCTCAGGGGCAAGGACGGGGCATGACGAAATTCTGGCAGCTCAAAGCGGTTCGTGCGGTATCGCACGTGCTGGCCCTCTGTGCCGTTGCGCTCGTGCTGCCTGTAACTTTCGTGCCTGCCCAGGCCCAGTCCATTCAGGTGGCTTCGGTTTCCCCCCTTCCCATTCCTGCCGATCTGGTCGCGGTACGCGCGCAGCCCGCCATTGGCCCGACCCTGGTGCCGCTGGCGCCGGGTGAACAGGCACTGACCTCCACGCTGCTGGCCAATTATGTCGAGCGTCAAAAGGCGCTGCGCGCCGTTGACGTGCTGGGCATTGCCGATCCCCACCCGCTGACTTCGGATGTGTTGATGGGCTACATCGCCCGCGGCACTCTGGGCAGCAACAGCGCCGTTTCGGCCCTGGCCAGCTTTGCCGCTGCGCCGGCAACGCCTGAACCGGCCCTCAATACGTCTGCATTGGCCGCCTATATCGACAGCGGCTACCAGCCCACCAGCAAGCGCATCGAGCAGGCCGACGCAGAGCGAAACTGCCTGGCGCAGGCGATCTATCACGAGGCGCGCGGCGAAAGCGCGACCGGCCAGCTGGCCGTGGCCAATGTGATCGTCAATCGGGCCCGCTCGTCCCGCTTCCCTTCGACCCTGTGCGGCGTGGTCTATCAGAACGCCGAAAAGGGCTATCACCGCTGCCAGTTCACCTTTGCCTGCGACGGCCGCACCGACGCGCCGGGTGAGCGCAGTGCCTGGGCGCGCTCGGCCGCTCTGGCCGAGACGGTCTATGCGGAATTTGCCACCGGCGAAGCCGTGGGTGCCGTGCCGCGTTCAGCGCTCTACTACCACACCACCAATGTCCGGCCGAACTGGGCCAATACCTACAACGCCGTCGCCCAGATCGGCTCGCACATCTTCTACGCGCCCAATTAGGGCAATCCTTCCCATTATCGGTGACGAAGAGGGGCGCCATGGCGCCTGCCCCTGCCTGCGCCAGGCGCCGGCACGAATACCTCACGGCCCGCCGCGTCACCCGACGCAAGCCGGGATCCATTCTCGGGATCGCCCCGTAGTCGCCAGGCGGATCGTTGCTGCTTGGCACTGTGACTGTGCATATCAGGGTGCCGCCGCCTGCCGGGACGACAGAGCAAGCGGGTAGCAATCAGGCGCCTTTGCGCGATTCTGCCGATCCCGCCGTTGCCCCCAGGGCCTCACCCGCGGGGGGCGATGGGAAAACAATATCCGCAAAAAAGCAGACCCCCGGGCCGGGGCCGCGGGGGTCACAGAAGGCGCAGGGCCAAGACCGCCTATTCGGCGGCCTGAGCCAGGTTCGGGCCGGCCGCAGCATTGGCCGCGTCGCCGAATTTTTCGAAATTGGCCCGGAACAGCCCGGCCAGATGCATCGCCTGGCGGTCATAGGACGGGCCGTCCGCCCAGGTCTCGCGCGGGGTGAGCAGTATGGAATCGACCCCGGGCACCGCAACAGGGACGTCAAAGCCGAACAGTTCATCGCTCCGCATCGCGATATCGTCCAGTTCGCCGTTCAACGCCGCGCTCAATAGGCGTCTGGTCGAGGCGATGTCGATGCGCTTGCCCACGCCATAGCCACCACCGGTCCAGCCGGTATTGATCAGCCAGGCCGAAGCGCCGCTGCTGGCCAGCTTTTCGGCCAGCATGTCGCCATAGACCGTTGGGTGCAGCGGCATGAATGGCGCCCCGAAACAGGCCGAGAACGTCGCCACCTTGGCGGTGTAGCCCGAGAGGAAATGATAGACGGCCTGATCCGGCGTCAGCCGGGCAATCGGCGGCAAGACGCCAAAGGCATCGGCTGTCAGAAACACCACCGTCCTGGGCATGCCGCCAACGCTGCCTCGGGCAATGGCGGGCAACACATGGATGGGATAGGCCGCGCGGGTGTTCTCGGTCAGCGACACATCGTCGAAATCAGGCACTTTGGCGTCGTCGAGCACCACGTTTTCCAGCACCGTGGCAAAGCGCTTGGTGGCGTCGAATATCTCGGGCTCGGCTGTCTGGCTCAGCTTGATGGTCTTGGCGTAGCAGCCGCCTTCGAGGTTGAAGACCCCATGGGCGCTCCAGCCATGCTCGTCATCGCCGATCAACGGGCGCTCCGGATCGTTGGAGAGCGTGGTCTTGCCGGTACCCGACAGGCCGAAGAACAGGGCGGCTTCGCCATCCTTGCCCAGATTGGCCGAGCAGTGCATCGGCAGGACGCCCTGGCGCGGCGCATGGAAATTGAACAGCGAGAAGACGCTCTTCTTGATCTCACCGGCATAGGATGTGCCGGCGATGATCACGATATTGCGGCTCATGTCGAGCGCGATAACGGTATCGGTGCGGCAGCCATGGCGGGCAGGGTCGGCCTTGAAATGGGGGGCGTGCACGATGGTGACCGCTGTCGGACTGCTGCCGGTTTCCACCATTTCGCCGGGGCGGATCAGCAGGTTGCGGATAAACAGGGCGTGCCAGGCACTGGGCGTGAGCACCGTCACCCCGTATTGATGGCGCGGATCGGCCCCGGCCAGCAGGTCCTGGCGGAACAGGGCGATGCCGGCCAGCGATGCCGTCGTGTCGGCCAGCAGCAGTTCAAACTGGGCCGGGCTCAGCGCACCGGAATTGTCCCACCACACACTGTCGGCCGTCAGCCCATCGCGCACGATGAACTTGTCCTTGGGCGAGCGCCCGGTAAACGCCCCGGTGCGGACCGAAACGGCACCATCGGCGGTCAGCTCGCATTCATCGCCCTGCAGCGCGCGTGCAACCAGGACGGGTGCAATGTCGTTTTGAGACACTGAACCGGCGCCTGCCGCGATAGTGGTTCTCAGGCTGTCATGGTCGAACATGTTAAACTCCGTCGCTCGCGGTCGATGCTGCCGTGTGCTTGCCAGCTCAAACTAGAGGGTCGCTCCAGCGTTCAGCCATCCCGAAATCGGTCGTAAGACTGAAGTTGCATCGCGCTTGAAGCGCGGGTGTGCCGCGGGTGCTTGGTTGCAGTGCCCTTGGCCACGCCTTATTTAACGCATAATTGTCGCCTGCAAGCAGGTGTACCGGTCTATGGTGCCGCGTGTTTGAAGCGTCCGAACAAGAAAGGCAGTTCATGCCCAAGATCGCCCTCGTCGATGACGACCGCAATATTCTGACCTCCGTGTCGCTGGCACTGGAGGCCGAAGGCTATCAGGTTGCCACCTATACCGACGGTGCATCGGGCCTGGAGGGTCTGACCACCGACAAGCCGGACCTGGCCATTCTCGACATCAAGATGCCGCGCATGGACGGCATGGAGCTGCTGCGCCGGCTGCGCCAGAAGTCTGACATTCCGGTGATCTTCCTGACCTCCAAGGACGAAGAGATCGATGAACTGTTCGGCCTCAAGATGGGCGCCGATGATTTCATCACCAAGCCATTCAGCCAGCGCCTGCTGGTCGAGCGGGTGAAGGCCATCCTGCGCCGCTCGGCCCCGCGCGACCCTTCCGCTCCGGCAGGCGTGGCGGGCGAGACCAATACCGGCAGCACCCTGATCGAGCGCGGCGCACTGGTGATGGACGAAGAGCGGCACACCAGCACCTGGAAAGGCCAGCGCGTGACGTTGACCGTCACCGAATTCCTCATCCTGCAGGCGCTGGCGCTGCGCCCGGGCGTGGTCAAGTCGCGCAACGCCTTGATGGATGCGGCCTATGACGATCAGGTCTATGTCGATGATCGCACCATCGACAGCCACATCAAGCGGTTGCGCAAGAAGTTCAAGGCAACCGATGACGACTTTGAAATGATCGAGACGCTCTATGGCGTCGGATACCGCTTCAAGGAGCAATAAGCACCCCCGTGGCCATTGTGGAGTCCGAGAGCCAGCACAAACCCGACGTCGCGCCCGAGTGGCGCGCGCCGGGATCGGACGAGGACGTGCCTGTCGCGGCGACCACGCCGCATGCCAGCCGGCGCTGGCGGCCGATGCTGGCGCCGTTCTACAAGCTTGCCAGCGCAATCAGCCGATTTCTCGATCTGACCATTTTTGCCAATCTGACGCGCCGCATCGTCGTGCTCAACATGGCGGGGCTGCTGGTGCTGGTCGTGGGCATTCTCTACCTCAACCAGTGGCGGGCCGGGCTGATCGATGCGCGCGTGCAGTCGCTGCGGGTGCAGGGCGAAATCATCGCCGCAGCGGTGGCCGCCTCGGCGACGGTGGACAGTGACGTCATCTCGGTCAATCCGGACCGCCTGCTGCAATTGCAGGGGGATGGCTCGGTATCCTCGCTGTCCTATTTCGATCCGACGCTGGAATTTCCCATCAATCCCGAACGGGTCGCGCCGCTGCTGCGCAATCTGATCACCCCCACCCGCACGCGGGCCCGCATTTACGATCAGGGCGGGCTGATGATCCTGGACAGCGACAATATCTATGCGCGCGGCGAGGTGATGCGCCAGATCATCGAAACCAAGCGCGCCGAGGAGTTCTTCCTCTGGGACTGGTGGAACGCGGCACTGAACTGGGTGCCAGGCGACAACTTCCCCAAATATCAGGAATATGGCGTCGACGAGGGCGTGCGCTATCCCGAAGTGGCCTCGGCCCTGCAGGGCGCTGCCGCCGATTTCGTGCGGGTCGACGGCCAGAACCAGCTGGTGGTGTCTGTCGCGGTTCCGGTGCAGCGCCTGCGCGCAGTGGTGGGCGCCATCCTGCTTTCGACCGCGCCGGGCGACATCGATTCCATCGTCGCCCAGGAGCGCTGGGGCATTCTGCGCATCGCCATGATTGCCGCGGCGGTGCAGATCGTGCTGTCCTTTGCCCTGGCGGGCACCATTGCGGGGCCGATGCGCCGCCTGTCGGCCGCTGCCGAACGGGTGCAGACGGCCGGCAATGCGCGCGCTGAAATACCCGACTACACGGATCGCCCCGACGAAATCGGTCACCTCAGCGACGCCTTCCGCCGCATGACCGATGGGCTCTACAACCGCATCGAGGCCATCGAACGCTTTGCCGCCGATGTCGCCCATGAACTCAAGAATCCGCTGACCTCCCTGCGCAGCGCGGTCGAAACCCTGCCGCTGGCCAAGCGCCCCGAAGACCTGGCGCGGCTCAATGCCATCATCCAGCACGACGTCAAACGCCTCGACCGGCTGATTACCGATATCTCCAGCGCCAGCCGCCTGGATGCCGAACTGGCGCGCGAAAGCTCGGAGCGGGTCGATGTCGAAAAGCTTGCCGAAGCCATTGTCTCGATCCAGAAGGACATGGCCCATGGGCGCGGGGTGACCGTGGAAATGGTCAAGCGCAGCGGACGCGGCCAGGCCATCATCAATGGCCACGAGAGCCGGTTGGCGCAGGTGTTTGCCAATCTTATCGACAATGCGGTCTCGTTCTCGCCCGAGGGCGGGGTGGTGCAGGTGGCGCTGGCCACCGATGCCGATGACGTGCGGATCACCGTGACCGATCAGGGGCGCGGCATCACCGGCGATTTCAACAAGATCTTTCAGCGCTTTTATACCGATCGCCCCGAAACCGAGAGCTTTGGCGATCATTCGGGGCTGGGCCTGTCGATCAGCAAGCAGATCGTGGATGCCCACAAGGGCACCATCAGGGCGCATAATCGCAGTGATCGCTCCGGGGCCGTCTTCTCGGTTGTGTTACCGCGTGCGCGCAAATAGATTGCAGGCATGAATAAGTCACAAAACGTGCATGGCACGGGTCTGCTGCTGGGAACTACCGGCGTGTTGTTGCGAGGGCCTTCGAGCGCCGGCAAGTCCGTGCTGGCACTGAGCCTGATGGATCGCTGGAGCATGCTCGGCCAGCCGGCATTCCTGGTGTCCGATGACCGCGTGGATCTGCTCAGCGCCGATGACGCCATCACCATGCAGGCGCCGGACAGTCTGGCGGGGCTGATTGAACTGCGCGGTCGCGGCATTGTCAGCCGCCCGCATCAAAGCCAGGTGGGACTCGACCTGATCATCGACATGGTGCCCGACATGGCCCGGATGATCGAAGAAGACGAGTTCGTCACCGAAATTGCCGGGATCACGCTGCCCCGTGCGCCCGTCCCCTATGGCAATGTCATCAGCCTTGGTCACCAGATGCTGCTGGTTATCGAAGCCATCGCCGCGCTCGACAGACCGTGACAAAATACCACTTGAATCGAGCCCGTTGCCGGACAAGACTGGCGCGCGTCTGGCCGGCTGAGCCAGGCTTGAACATGGCTTCGGGCCAGGCAAGGCCGGGAGCATCTATGGGGCAAGCTATACTGGATTGCTGCCGGCGCCGGCTCGCGGGCGCATCTGGGCATGCTGGGGATTGTGCATGATTGGTCTGGTCCTGGTGACGCACGGTGCGCTCGCCCATGAATTCAAGTCGGCATTCGAGCATGTCGTCGGCCCGCAGGAGCGCTGCGAAACCATCGCCATCGGCCCCGATGACAATATGGAAGAGCGCCGCAACGACATTCTGGCGGCGGTTGACCGCGCCGATGACGGCCAGGGCGTCATCATCCTGACCGACATGTTTGGCGGCACGCCGTCCAATCTGGCCATCTCGGTGATGCAGAACCGCGATGTCGAAGTGATCGCCGGGGTCAACCTGCCCATGCTGGTCAAGCTGGGCCGGGTGCGCAATGAAATGAACATCAAGGAAGCGGTCAATCTGGCGCAGGAGGCGGGCCGCAAATATATTACGGTCGCCAATTCCATTCTCGGTGCGGATTGATCATGGTCAGCCTGGCGCCGGGCGATGCGCTTTGGGGAGAATGAGCTGATGGATGCCAGCCGCGCCGTCGCGCAGCAACTGACCATCGTCAACCGCAAGGGCCTGCATGCGCGGGCCTCGGCACGTTTTGTGCGCACGGCGGAATGCTTTGATGCCAGCATCGCAGTGATCAAGGATGGCAATTCGGTCGCCGGCAATTCCATCATGGGGCTGATGATGCTGGGCGCGGGCCCCGGCAGCACCATTCTGGTGCAGGCCAGCGGCAAACAGGCCCGCGAAGCGCTCGAAGCCATCGTCGAACTGGTCAATAACGGCTTTGACGAAGACAGCGACGGGGCGCCGGCCTGAGGGAACGCGGGCAGCCGACCGGGCGTTGATCGTCAGGGGCGCGGTCTGCCACCTGAAGGGACGGAGATCAAGGCATGCGGCGTTTCATAGCCGGTATTGGCGGCCTGGGACTGGCTGTGACGCTGAGCCAGTTCCCTGAATACGCCCAGCAATATACCCAGCGCCTGGGTGGCGCCGTCGACGAACTACGGGTCATCACCGAGAATTTCGAGCGCAGTGCCAGTGTGGCGGGCCTCGACCGCACCCAGGCTCTGCAGCGCTATGTCGCCTCCAATGACAGCTTTCTGGCCGGCCAGGGCAGTTCGATGACGGCCACCTTCGCACGCTACGAATATTTGAGCGCCACGCTGCTGCGCATCCAGAACGCCGATCCGATCAGCCGCTTTCAGCAATTGCCGGCCTATCTCGACAGCGATATCGGCCGCCGCACCCTGGAAAACTATCGCCCGGCCGTCCCCGTCACCGTCGAGGGCATTCTCTATGCCGGCGCCGGTTTCATTGCCGGCTACCTGGTGCTGTCGGGGTTCTGGCACCTGCTGACCCTGCCCTTTCGCCGCCGCCGTCCGGCCTATCGGGTGAGTCGCTGAAAGGGGATATAAACTTATCTTTATGTCTCAGGTTGATAGTGTGACCGCCCTTGCGTATAGCTTTGCCAACGCTACACCTCCCGGAGTCCACATATGACCAGCCAATCGACCGACTATTCGGTCAAGGATATTTCCCTCGCCGCCTATGGCCGCAAGGAACTCGACATCGCCGAAATCGAAATGCCCGGCCTGATGTCCATTCGCGCCGAATACGCCGCTGCCCAGCCGCTCAAGGGCGCGCGCATTGCCGGTTCGCTGCACATGACCATCCAGACCGCCGTGCTGATCGAGACCCTGGTGGCCCTCGGCGCCGAAGTGCGCTGGGTCAGCTGCAATATCTTCTCGACCCAGGACCATGCTGCCGCCGCCATCGCCGCCGCCGGCATCCCGGTCTTTGCCCACAAGGGTGAGACGCTCGAAGAATACTGGGACTTCACCGACCGCATGATGGACTGGCCGGGTTCGACGCCCAACATGATCCTCGATGATGGCGGCGACGCCACCATGTATATCCTCAATGGCGCCAAGGCCGAGGTGGACCCGTCCTTCCTAGAAAAGCCGACCAATGAGGAAGAGGAAATCTTCTTTGCCACCATCAAGCGCCGTCTGGCCAAGTCGCCTGGCTTCTTCACCAAGATCCGCGACGCGATCCGCGGCGTTCCCGGCCATCAACGTCAATGACTCGGTCACCAAGTCCAAGTTCGACAACAAATACGGCACCCGTGAATCGCTGGTCGATGCCATCCGTCGCGGCACGGACGTGATGCTGGCCGGCAAGGTCGCTATCGTGTGCGGCTATGGCGATGTGGGCAAGGGCTCGGCCGAGTCGCTGCGCGGCGCCGGCGCCCGCGTGCTGGTCACCGAAGTGGACCCGATCTGCGCGCTGCAGGCGGCCATGGAAGGCTTCGAGGTCGTGACCCTGGCCGAGGCCGCCCATCGGGCCGACATCGTGGTCACCGCCACCGGCAACCGCGACGTGCTGATGGTCGATGACATGCGCAAGCTCAAGGACATGGCCATTGTCTGCAATATCGGCCATTTCGACAACGAGATCGACGTTCTGGGTCTGCGCAACTTCAAGTGGACCAATGTGAAGCCGCAGGTCGACATGATCGAAAAGCCCGATGGCAGCCGCCTGATCCTGCTGTCGGAAGGCCGCCTGGTCAATCTGGGCAATGCCACCGGCCACCCCAGCTTTGTCATGAGCGCCTCGTTCGCCAACCAGACCCTGGCCCAGATCGAACTGTGGACCAATGGCGAGAACCTCGAGAAGAAGGTGCATGTTCTGCCCAAGCATCTCGACGAGAAAGTTGCCGAGCTGCACCTGGCCAAGCTGGGCGCCAAGCTGACCAAGCTCACCAAGACGCAGGCCGATTACATCGGCGTCAGCCCCGAAGGTCCGTTCAAGTCGGGCGAATACCGCTACTAGTCTGCTCTGACGAGTGAGCAAACATGATGCCCGCGGCAGCCTGCTGCGGGCATTTTCGCGCCGATCCGATGTTTCTGCTTCGTTCCCGGTCAAGCCCCGATATCGATAGTTTGCCTATCAAGCTTGGGCATTAAGACTCTTTTAGGCGATTCCCCGTGCCGCTATGGTCAAG
>CAXBKI010000062.1:0-9791 GCA_963975955.1 uncultured Devosia sp. | reverse complement strand
TGCCGCCGCAACTGGCTGCCACCAGCGACAGCCTGGAACAGGACGGTCCCAATGAGGACGAAGACTGAGGCGGTTGCCGCGCATCTGACTGATATGTGATCGGCAGGCCGGTCAGCCTTAAGCCCCCCTTAATTTGGTGGGTTAATATTGTGCCAAGCGCCAGTTGCGGCACAACCGGCGGCGCAGAAACGCACAAATTGGTTATATGAGGCTCGTCATGTTTGTTGCCGAGGGCAGGACTGTTCCATTTTCACGCCGGATTTCGGCAATGCTGCTGGGTGCCTTGC
This sequence comes from uncultured Devosia sp., assembly GCA_963975955.1. GTDB lineage: Bacteria > Pseudomonadota > Alphaproteobacteria > Rhizobiales > Devosiaceae > Devosia. The sequence continues at coordinate 9,504 of CAXBKI010000062.1, read as the reverse complement.
TCAGCCTGAGCAGTGTTGCGCCCACGCTGGCGAGCAGCGCCGACTTCGTGCGTTCCCTCTGGCCACAGGCTGAAGCACGCGGCGTCACCCGTTCCGCTTTCGAGAGGGCATTTGCCAGCTACAGCTATCTGCCCAAGGTCATGGAACTGACCCGCAAGCAGCCCGAATTCCGCCAGACAGTGCAGCAATATATCGACAAGCGGGTGACCGATGGGCAGGCCAGCAAGGGTCGGGCCATGCGCCAGGAATGGAACAGGACACTGACCGGCGCACAGCAGCGCTGGGGCGTACAACCCGAAATCGTGCTGGCGATCTGGGGCATGGAAACCAATTTCGGCGGCTATATGGGCGGGCAGAATACCATCCACGCGCTTGCAACTCTCACCGAGGGAGGCTTTCGGGCAAGCTATTTTCGCGAGGAGCTGCTCACTGCCCTGCGCATTCTCAGCGACGGTCATGTAAGTGCTGACAACATGATCGGCTCGTGGGCCGGCGCGATGGGCCACACCCAGTTCATGCCATCGAGCTTCATGCGGTTCGCTGTCGACTACAACGGCGATGGGCGCAAGGATATCTGGAACTCGGTGCCCGATGCGCTGGGCTCGACGGCCAATTACCTCAACAATTTCAAGTGGCGCCCGGGAGAAACCTGGGGCTATGAGGTCAAGCTGCCGAGCGGCTTCGACTTCGCCCGCGCACGCTCGATGGACCGCGCGCCGCTCAGCCAGTGGCAGGCCATGGGCATTGTGCGCGCGTCGGGTCGGGATTTCCCGCGGCCCAACGATGTCGGGCGGCTTTATATGCCGGCAGGCGCCAGCGGACCGGTGTTTCTGCTCTTGCCCAATTTCGATGTGATCAAGCGCTATAACAATTCGGACAGCTATGCGTTGGCCGTCGGACATCTGGCTGACCGCATCATTGGCGGCGGCGACTTTGCGACGCCATGGCCGAGCGGCGATTTTGCGTTGACCGCCGCGCAGCGGGCCGAGCTGCAGACCCTGTTGGGGCGGGCTGGCTTTGACGCAGGCACACCCGATGGCGTGGTCGGGCCCAAGACAAGGGCAGCCGTGCTGGCCTATCAGAGCAAGTTGGGCCTGCCTGCTGACGGATATGTGTCCGGCCTCCTGTTACAGCGCCTCAAACGCTAGCAATCGGTTAACCATTCGGTAACCGTTTGGGAACAATCTGTGTTTGCTTAAGTAGAGGGCAGGCGAGTCTCATAATCGAGGCGCCTGCCCTCGCCCATTTTTGCAATGCCACAAAATGTCCGGCTTTGCTGGCTACTACACCTGCTTTCCCGGTGAATCATAATCCCATGTTCAGTGCTATTTCGACTTTTCGCCGCACCGCTGTGGCACTCCTGCTGCTGGTCAGCACGCTGACGGTGCCTGCCTTTGCCCTGTCCGTGATGGACCCTTTCAACCTGCCCGCTGCCATGGATTCGGGGACCGTCAAGGCCGCCGATGGCGTGGCCTATGCTGATGGTCCTCGGCACAAGCTGGATGTGTATGCACCTGAAACGCGCGGCGCGCCGGCGCCAGTGGTTTTCTTCATCTATGGCGGCGGGTGGAACCGGGGCGAACGCAGCGACTACCAGTTTGTAGGCCGGGCCCTGGCGTCGCGTGGCTTCGTCACGGTCATTGCCGACTACCGCCTGGTGCCGGAGGTGCAGTATCCCGACTTTCTCGAAGATAGTGCCAATGCGCTCAAATGGGTGCAGGACAACATTGCCAACTATGGCGGCGACGTCAATCGGCTGTTTCTGGCCGGCCATTCGGCGGGCGCCTACAACGCAACCATGCTGGCGCTCGACCCCTCGTTCCTGCGTGAATATGGCGTGACGATAAACATCCTCGGTGTCGCTGCGCTATCAGGGCCCTATGATTTCTACCCCTTTGAATACGGGGAAGTGCAAAACGCGTTCGGTGCTGCGCCGAACCCGCAGGGGACCCAGCCGATCAATCTGGTGACCTCGCAAACCCCGCCAATGTACCTGGCAACCGGTACAACCGACCCTATCGTGCGGATGCAGAATACCGAACGGTTCGCGCAAAAACTCAAGGACAGCGGCGTCTGGGTAACGACCCGCTACTACGAGGGCTTTGGCCACATGGAACCGGTCATCGCCATGGGGGCAATGTGGCGCTGGCGCATGCCGGTGCTGGACGACATGGTAGCCTTCTTCCAGATGTTCGGGGCCTTTCCCAGTGGCGTGCCCTACGTGGCCGTCGTGCCGGATGCGCCTGAGCAATTGCCTGACTCCATCGCCCCGATCGACCAGATCGTCGGTGAACTCAACGCGATGTTCCAGCCGATCGAGAACTGACGCAAGGATCGGAATCGCGCTAGCCTTGGCGCATGACGAGCCATCTGAGATATGCCGGTGCCGGCCCGGAGACGCAGAAACGTGTGCTTGAGGCGATCATCCGGTCTCAGCCAGTGCTGATGAACGTGCTTGAGGGGTTGCGCGCACTTGCGCTGCCCGATCACCTGCTGGTGTCGGGCGCCATCTATAATTCGGTGTGGAACACTCTCACCGCGCGGCCGGCTCTGACCGGGATCAATGACATCGATGTGATCTATTTCGACGCCAGTGATATTGGCTGGGAGGCCGAGGACGACGTGATCAAACGCCTCACGGCGCGGTTTGCCGAGTTGCCGCTACCGGTACAGGCGCGCAATCAGGCGCGGGTGCATGTCTGGTTCGAGCAAAAATTCGGCACTCCCTTCGCGCCATTGCGGTCATCTGCGGAAATGCTCGGGCGCTATGCCTCAAAGTGCCATGCGGTAGGGGCGCGGCTGAACGCGACCGATGAGCTGGAGATAGTGGCGCCCTTCGGTCTGGATGACCTGTTTTCGTTCCGCGTGATGCCCAATCCTGTTCTGGATAATCGTCTGACCCACACACAAAAGGGCGCGCGGGCCCAGGCCATCTGGCCGGAGCTGACGATAACCCCCTGGCCCGAGACGTGACCAGCTAGAGCGGCTCGATCGCAATGACCGGGGACGAGCGCTGCGACGGGCCATGGAACACCGCTTCGATATTGTTGCCATCAGGATCGAGCATGAAGGCGGCATAGTAGCCGGGGTGGTAGTGACGTTCGCCCGGTGCGCCATTGTCGACGCCACCAGCGGCGATTGCGGCAGCGTACACGGCGTCGACCATGGCCCGGTCACGCGTCTGAAAGGCCAGGTGCACATGCGTTGGCGGTGTCTGCGCATCGGCAGTGTCCACGAAGAGCTCGTCAACCTGAAACCAGTTATCGCCCGAAATGGCTATCTCGATGCCGAGCACCTGCAGGATGGCAGCGTAGAAGGCCCGGCTGGCGGCAAAGTCGCGGGTACGCAGATGCACGTGATCAATCAGGCGGCCACTGTAGAAAGTCATGTCCTTGTCCTTTCCTGTCCCTCAGCAGGGCGGGCGGCATTGCGGCAGCGCCATCAATGACATCCGCGCTAGGCAAGCCGGCGGCTGAGCCGTCAGGGACATATTAGTCGGTGCCGCAAAAGCTGGCTGCAAAAAAACGCCCGGCAAAGCCGGGCGTTTTGGAAAACAGGTTAGGTGGGCTCACTCAGCCTGATCAGCAGATGCAGAATTGAGCTGGCCGTACTTCTCGGCGCCGATCTTGTCCAGCAATTCAAGCTGCGTCTCGAGAAAGTCGATATGACCTTCCTCGTCGGTCAGCAGCGCCTCAAACAGGTTCTTGGAGACATAGTCACCCAGCTCTTCGCACAGCTCGCGGCTGGCCTTGTAGGCCGCACGGGCTTCATATTCGCCGGCCAGGTCGGCTTCCAGCACTTCCTTGATCGTCTGACCTATGCGCAAGGGCGCGATGCGCTGCAAATTGGGATGACCTTCGAGGAAGATAATGCGCTCGATCAGTCGATCGGCATGGTGCATCTCTTCGATGGACTCGGCCCGTTCCTTGGTCGCCAGCTTCTTGAAGCCCCAGTCGTCGAGGAGGCGAAAATGGACCCAGTACTGATTTACCGCACCGAGTTCGAGAAAGAGGGCCTCGTTAAGCCGCTCGATGACTTTTGCTTCGCCTTTCAAGACGTACTCCGCTTCGTTGCTGTTTGAGCTTTTCCAGCCCCGACTGCAGCGAAACGAGTTCGCCAGCGGGCAGGGCATGCTGCGCGTGGTAATTTTCGGTCACCCGAACAATGATGTCTACCACATTCGGCACGCAGCCACCACATTTGGCGCGGCGATCAAGCTCTTTATAGACCTTGGCGGGCACAACCAATTGCCAGGGATCTGCGCGCAGCAGGTCAAGGACGATATCCTCGATCTGCTTGGACGTGATCATGTTGCACTGACAAACGAGCATGAGGCGACCGTATCAAGACAAGAACTTGGCTGGCCGCATAAAGCGTGCTGATTAGCTGAATGTCAATGTCAGATTTAGTTGTGCAACGAATATGGGCCTGCCGTGCCGCGGGCATCCAGCCAATCGAGCAGCCTGTCGGCAGGCATCGGTCGGGCCATGAAATAGCCCTGCCCCTCCTCGCAACCGAGGTCGCGCAGCCGTGCATAGGCATGAGCGGTCTCGATGCCCTCGGCGCATACGCGAAAGCCAAGGCCCTGCGCGATCGAGATGATGTGACACAACAGGAAGTCATCGTCGCCCGCCGCTTGCAGGGGACGCACGAATGACTGATCGATCTTGAGCACATCGGCCGGAATATGCGCGATATAGGAAAGGTTGGAATAACCCGAGCCGAAGTCGTCCAGAGCGACGTCCACGCCGGCGCTGCGCAGATTGCCCAGTTGCTGGACGGCACGCTTGGAATTGGTGGCCAGGGTACCTTCGGTGAACTCAAGTTCGACATGGTGGGGCGACAGCCCGGCCTGGGAGCAGTTCCGCAACAGGGCGTCGTCAAATCCCTCTTCGGAAAGGTTGACCGGCGAGGCATTGATCGACACCCGCATTGGATGTCCGGCATCGAGGAAACGTCGGTTCTGCCCCATGGCGTGATCCATGACCCAATGGGTCAGCGGGGTAATCAAGGCCGTCTGTTCTGCCAGCGGCACAAATTCGGCCGGCGAGATGGTGCCCAATAGCGGGTGATTCCAGCGCAGCAGCGCCTCCGCGCCGCCGCATCGCCCGGTCTGCAGGTCGATCCGCGGCTGGTAATGCAGGCTCAACTGGTCTGATGACGCCATCGCGGCAGGCAAATCGGCAAGCAGCCTGAAGGCGCGCAAATGGGCAGCGTCGGACTTGTGGTTGTAAAAGGCGATGCCGCTTGGATCGTTGCGGCTGTCCTGGGCCGCCACCAGCGCGGCACGCAGCGACTCGGCGGCGCCGCGCCTGGCATCGACCGGCAGTAGCCCAACGCCAACCTGCGTCTTGATCGGTATCGCGTTGACCTCGATGACGCCAGCGAAGGCTGCCGCGATATGTGTTGCGACAGCAGGAAACGCGTCGGGATCATCAACCGGCAGGGCGACAATGAAACTGAGAACGCTCACATGATATAGAATAGTTTCGCTGGGCAGCAGCCCGGCCAGCAGATCGGCGCCCGCGCGCACGAAGTCCTCTGAGAAGGCCATGCCCAGGGCACGCAGGATCTCGTTGTAATGCTTGGCATCGGCCAGAGTGATCAGCACCAGCATTGTCGGCCGTTCGGCTTGCGCAAAGCTGTCAAAGTGATCGATGAAATGCAGCCGGTTGGGCAGGCGCGTGACGTGATCATAGCGACCAAGCTGCGCCAGAAATTCCGCGTTGAGGCGCGCGCGCGTTGCCGTGGGGACAGCTGTCATGACATTGGCAATACGCCGCGTTCGCTGGTTCAAGCGAGCTTCCCCTTGTTGCCCCTTCGGGGCATCGTCCGACAATATGTCGCTTATGACTTAAGTCGGTATGAATTCGTTATCCATCCGATGGCACAGCGCGAAACAATGTCAACACGCGCCTCGTATCTTTGCTGACGATTGAAGGGATAAACGTGGCAATCTCCGTTCTCAGCATCATCAATTCGCTTAGTCCCAAGGATGCGGGGTCCCGCAAGACGGCACATGACATTGCCTATGGAAGCGTTGCCCGGCAGTCGCTCGATGTCTATGCGCCCAGCCATCCGCCGACCGGGCAGGGTCCCTTGCCCGTCGTCTTTTTCATCTATGGCGGCTCGTGGAACGACGGCAGTCGCAAGCAGTATGATTTTGCCGGCCGGGCACTGGCAGCCCAGGGCTTTGTGACCGTTATCGCCGATTATCGCCTGCTGCCCGAAGTCGAGTATCCCGGCTTTCTGCACGATTGCGCCCTGGCTATACGGTGGGTGGTTGATCATATCGGCGAACACGGCGGCGACCCCGACAGGATTGCGCTGATGGGGCATTCGGCTGGCGCCTATAACGCCGCAATGCTGGCGCTCGATCCCAAGCTGCTGGGCGCGCGCGGCGCCCTGGAGCGGCTGCGCTGCGTAGTGGGGTTGTCAGGACCCTACGACTTTTTCCCGTTTGACGGGCCGATCACGCTGCGCACCTTCGGCGCCGTTCGCGAACCGATAGCAACCCAGCCGGTGCATTTCGTCAGCGCCTCAGCGCCACCGATGTTTCTGGCAACGGGCGAGAAGGACACCTTGGTCTATCCCCGCAATACCGTGGCCTTGGCGCGCCGTCTGAGGGCCGTCGGTGTGCCGGTAACAGAACGCCATTACCCAACCCTGGGGCACCCGGGCACTTTGCTGGCCCTGGGACGGCCCGCTCGCTGGATCGCGCCGGTGCTTGAGGAGGTCTCTACATTCCTGCACCACCACCTCGCGAGGGTGCCTGCTCCTCTGGGACTATAGCGGCATCCTTGCTCTGCTTGCGACGAACCGCGATGACCATTGCCGAAGCGGCAGTCCGGTGCGCCGAGGAGAAGAACTCCCGGTGCGTCAGGATCAGGATGGTGAACAGGCATGTTGCAATCGGCAACCAGTCGGACACGAACCAGGCCACCGTCGCGACTGAAAAGTAATAGGCCCTGATCCCGCTGTTGAAATTGCGTGCACCGAGCGCATTCATGCGACTGATCGCGTCGAGCTCTTCTTCGGATGTCGTATTGTCCTGGTCGATGGCGCCCAGCATGATGCAGAAGTGGTTGAACTGCCGCAGCGACAGCGTGAAGGCAAAAAACGCCAGCACGAACATGGCGAGCATCACCAGCAGGTGCAGCTGCACGTCAAGGGCGGTGTAGACCCGATCCAGCGAGAGCGCCTCGAGGGCCGACATCAGCGCGGGGACCTGCCCGAAGACCGCGAAGATCGCCAATATCAGCAGCACGGCCGTGGAGGCCAGAAAACTCACCGACCCCATGATATTTCCCGACAGGATCGCATCAAACGGTGAGTGGCGCACTGCCGCATTGGCAACCCAGCGGCGACGCTGCAGGTTCATGATGACCGATAGCGAGGGTCTGACCTTTTCGACCTGCGGCACGATGATATTGTAGCCGAGATAGCAGAGCAGCGGAAACAGGGTCGAGATGAGCGTCGTTGACAAGGGCGGCCCCACAATTGCGTGTTCGCCCCTGTTATAGCGTGATCTGGCAAAAAGGCGACGGCCTCAGATCGTCCGCGGAAAGCGCCGATGGATGGCCTCGATTTCGCCCAGCACTTCTGGCGAGAGCATGACCTCAGCAGCCCCGATCGCCAGGGCAAGCTGCTCGGTGCTGGTGGCGCCAATGATCGAGGATGTTGTGAATGGGCGCGTCAGGGTGAAGGCGATGGCCATTTGTGCCGGGTCGAGGCCATGCCTGGCGGCCAACGCCAGATAGGCGGCGACGGCGGCGTCCGACTGTTCGTTGTAGCGCCAGAAGCCTTTCTGGTAGTCAGCGCGGCTGCCCGCTGGCACGGCGCCATTCTGGTACTTGCCCGTGAGCAGGCCGCCCGCCAGTGGCGAATAGGCCAACAGGCCAACCTGCTCGTGATGGCTGAGTTCCGCCAGATCCAGGTCAAAATGCCGCCGGACCAGGTTGTACTCGTTCTGCACCGACACAAGGCGCGGCAGGCCCTTTTCCTGGGCAATGCGCAGCCACTGGGCCATGCCCCATGTCGTTTCGTTGGATACCCCGACATGGCCGATCTTGCCCTCCTTGACCAGGGCGCCCAGGCCTTCGAGCATGTCGGCTATGTTGGCGATCGTGTCGACCGTATCCTGCGTTTGCGGGGCATATGTCCAGGACCCGTCGAAATTATAACTCCCACGCGAGGCCCAGTGGATCTGGTAGAGGTCGATATGATCGGTCTGCAGGCGCTGCAGGCTGGCATCCACCGCCTGGCGGATGGTGCTGGCACTGGCGCGGGAATTGTCGCGGATGAAATCCACCGGACCGCCGGCGATCTTGGACGCGAGGACCCACTGATCGCGCTTGCCGGTCTTTTTGAACCAGTTGCCGATGATTTCCTCGGTGCGGCCGGAAGTTTGCGGACTGCGCGGTACCGCGTATATCTCGGCGGTGTCCATGAAATTCACACCGGCCTCCAGCGCCAGATCGATCTGCGCATGGCCTTCTGCCTCGGTGTTCTGGCTGCCCCAGGTCATGGTGCCAAGGCAGATTTCAGTGACCTGCACATCAGTGCGGCCAAGCGTTTTCATTTTCATCAGGACAGCAACTCGGATGCCGGGAAGGGACCGCCACACTAAACGAACTGAACTGGAATGGTAGGTTTGGACTGCAAAAAACGCCGTTGTCAAAAAAGCGTCACTTCTGCGCGTTTGGGGGTTGAGCATTCCGCCGTTCCCCCCTATATAGCCCTCACGTCGCGGCACGGGCCGCACCGATGATAGCCAATCAGGCATTGTTATCGACTTTGACGCGGGATGGAGCAGCCCGGTAGCTCGTCAGGCTCATAACCTGAAGGTCGCAGGTTCAAATCCTGCTCCCGCAACCAAAAAACCCCAGTTAAGCCAAGTGCTTAGCTGGGGTTTTCCTTTTCCCTGGGCACATCGCTTTTGGCGCCGAAATCATATCGGAACCAATTCGGAGGGACCCATAGCGTGGAAACGGCGCTTCAAAAACGGAATGTCGGCGCTTGGCCGCCGGGCCGACTAGCTCATCTTAGGGGGTGCCATTCATTTCAACGACTTGGTGGACCTTCACCGGCTTTAAAATTGTGCCCCGAAACGGTTTTGGGTAGCAGGATAGTTCCGCGTATCGTGCGAAGCGCAGACAGATCACCCTGCTGATTAGCGAATGCGGTGTTGTCTTCGCCAAGCACCAGCGGCGCGATACACGGTGCCACGGTTGGGGCGTGTTCGCCATTTCGTCCAGCCGCATGGTTAGCCGCTCTATGTTCTGTTGATCATAAGTGACCTGCGCCTTTTCCCTGCCACCAGTAACCAGCAACCAGCGTGGCCGAGGCACTGGGTTTGGGTGCGTGTCAAGAAGCTTACTTGACAACAGACCGACGTTCTTTTAATTAGAGACCGTTGGTTTCTTATTGGCGCGCATGTTATGAGCTTTTCCGAACGCGATATTCCCAACCTGACCGGCAAGACCACCGTGGTCACTGGCGCCA
>CAXBKI010000061.1:0-9808 GCA_963975955.1 uncultured Devosia sp. | reverse complement strand
GAGCCGAGAATCTGACCCCCTCACCCGGCGCTGGCGCGCCGACCTCTCCCCTCAGGGGCGAGGTGAGCGGGCGCCCGGCTGAAACACTGGCGGCGATCAATTCACCGCTCCGAAGATCAGGCCATGCACCAGCTGCTTCTGGTTGGACCAGTCCATGGGCAGGCGCCTCAGCTCGAGCCGAGAAGCCTTCACCCCTCACCCCAGCTTTGCCAGGTCGCTTTGCTCCCGGCGACGCTACCCTCTCCCCTGAGGGGCGAGGGAGCGCAGGCCCGGCTGAAACAGTGGCGGCCATCATTTCACCGCTCCGAAGGTCAGGCCACGCACCAGTTGCTTCTGGCTGAACCAGCCCATGAGCAGGATCGGCGCGATGGCGAGCAGGGAAGCGGCCGAGAGCTTGGCCAGGAACAGGCCCTGGGGCGAGGAGAACGAGGAGATGAAGGCGGTCAGCGTGCCGGCGCGGCCCGAGGTCAGCGTGATGGTCCAGAAGGCTTCGAGGATGTCGACCGGGATTTCCTTGAAGTAGGTGTAGAGCATCCAGATGATGATGGGCAGGTTGATCAGCGTCATGATGATGGTCAGGCCATGCACGGTGTCGAGCAGGCGCAGATCGCGGAAGATCAGATAGATCGGGATCAGCACGCCGACGGCGGGCATCATCTTGGTGGAGAGCATCCACATCAGCACATCCTTGGTGCGCTTGGTGGGCGCAAAGGCCATGGCCCAGGCAGCCGGGACGCCGATGACGAGGCCGAGCAGGGTCGAGCCGACCGACACCACGATCGAGTTGAAGGCGTGCTTGAAATAGTCGGAGCGGTCCTGCACGGCGGCAAAATTGTCCAGCGTGAAATCGCGCGGGAAGAAGGTGGGGCTGGACGCGATGGCCTCGGCCTCCGTCTTGAAGGCGGTCAGGATGGTCCACAGGATGGGAGCAAAGAGCAGCAGGGCAATGAACCAGGCTGCGGCGGTGAAGCCGATCTTGGTCTGAACTGAAGCGGTGCGTGCCATGGTCTAGCTCCTTGCGCCGAGGGTTGGCGCTGCCTCACCTCTCCCCCAGGGGGAGCGGCCTGCGGGCGACGGGTGAGGGGGCCTTGCCCGCGCACCGAATTCCGAGAAGGCCCCCTCACCCGACCCAAGAGGGTCGACCTCTCCCCCAAAGGGAGAGGCGAAGAGAGGCGGAGCCGACAGGGTTGTTTCCAGTTTGGCCATCTCAAGCATCGAGATTTTTCCCCACTGCGCGCATCAGGAAGATGGCGACGATATTGGCGATGATGACGGCGACCACGCCACCGGCCGACCCGGCGCCGATGTCGTTGCTCAGGATGCCGGTGCGGAACACCAGGAAGGCGATGTTGGTCGAGGCATAGCCTGGTCCGCCGCCGGTGGTGACGCGGATTTCAGCGAAGATGCCGAGCAGGAAGATGGTCTGGATCAGGATCACGATGGTGATCGAGCGGGCCATGTGCGGCAGGATGATAAAGTAGAAGCGGTTGATGGCATTGGCGCCATCCATCTCGGCGGCTTCGCGCTGCTCCTCCGAGAGCGACTGCAAGGCGGTCAGCAGGATCAGGGTGGCAAAGGGCAGCCACTGCCAGGCAACGATGACGATCACCGAGAACAGCGGATACTGGTTGAACCAGTCGACCGGCTCGAGGCCGAAGAAGCGCCAGAGATGGGCCAGCATGCCGTAGCCGGGATGCATGAAGCCGTTTTTCCAGATCAGGGCCGCCACCGGCGGCATGACGAAGAAGGGCGAGATGACGATGATGCGCAGCAGACCCTGGCCCCAGAGCGGCTGATCGAGCAGCATGGCCAGCAAGGTGCCGCCGATCACGGTGATCAGGAGCACACCGCCCACCAGCAGCAGCGTATTGATCAGCGACTGGATGAAGCTGGGGTCGCCAATGACATAGGCGTAGTTCGCCCAGCCGGCAAAGCCGGTCATCATGGGGTTGATCAGGCTGTAGTTCTGGAACGAGAACCAGATGGTCATGGCCAGCGGCACCGCCATCCAGATCAGCAGGACGATGACGGCCGGGGCCATCATGATACGCGAAAGCGTGCGGGTCTGCGCAGTGGCCATGGCTTCCTCCAGTGGCCAGAAAGGTCTGGCCGGGTCTCTTGTTCGGACCGCAAGGTGAACTTGCCGATTGCCGGCTGGACAAGCTCACCATGACGTCCGCCGTCACAGGATGATCAAAGGGTGCGCAGCCTGTCTGCGCCCAGGTCCCCCGCCGGGGTTGCAGCCGGGCGCCGAAGCGTCCGACTGCCGGGTTTGGGAGGAGAACCTACTTGATGTAGCCAGCCCGGGTCATGTCGCGGGTGGTTGCCGTCTGGGCCTGGGCCAGGGCATCGTCTGCCGACATCTGACCGGCCAGGGCAGCCGAGAACAGCTGGCCGACATTGGTGGCGATACCGGCGAACTCAGGAATGGCCACGAACTGTACGCCGACATAAGGCACCGGCTCGACGGTCGGGTTGTTGGGATCGGCCGAGTTGATGGAGTCCAGGGTCATCTTGGCGAAAGGCGCTGCAGCCTGGTATTCGGCATTTTCGTACAGCGAGGTCCGCGTGCCGGGAGGCACATTGGCCCAGCCTTCCTTGTCGGCGACAGTGGCGAGATAGTCCTTGTTGGTTGCCCAGTTGATGAACTTCTCGGCTGCCTCGGCATTCTGGCTGCTCTTGGGAATGGCCAGCGACCAGGCCCACAGCCAGTTGCCGCGCTTGCCCAGGCCGTTGTCGGGCGCCAGGGCAAAACCAACCTGATCGGCGACGGTGGAGTCATCCTTGTTGGTCACAAACGAGGCCGCGACGGTGGCATCGATCCACATGCCGCACTTGCCCTGCTGGAACAGGGTCAGGTTCTCGTTGAAGCCATTGGAGGAGGCGCCGGACGGGCCGGCATCGGCCATCAGCGAGAGGTAGGTGTCGAGCGTTTCCTTCCACTCGGGCTGGTCGAACTGGGGCGTCCAGTTTTCGTCGAACCAGCGGGCGCCGAACGAGTTGGACATGGCGGTCAGGAAGGCCATGTTCTCGCCCCAGCCGGCCTTGCCGCGCAGGCAGATGCCGTTGATGTCGTTGTCGCGGTCGGTCATGGCGCGGGCGGCTTCACCGATGAATTCCCAGGTGGGGGCATCGGGCATGGTCAGGCCTGCCTTTTCCATCAGGTCCTTGCGGTACATGACCATCGAGCTTTCGCCGTAAAAGGGCGCGGCGTAGAGCTTGCCATCGACCGAGAGACCGCCGCGGATGGCGGGCAGCAGATCATCGACGTCATAGTCCGCATCGGCGCTCAGGCCATCGAGCGGCACCAGCCAGCCCTGCTTGGCCCAGATCGGGGCTTCGTAGGTGCCGATCGTCATCACGTCATACTGGCCGCCATTGGTGGCGATGTCGGTGGTGACGTTCTGGCGCAGCGTATTTTCCTCGAGCACGACCCAGTTGAGGTCGATGCCGGTGGCTTCGGTGAACGCGGAGGACAGGCCCTGCATGCGGATCATGTCGCCATTGTTCACGGTCGCAATGGTGAGCGTTTCGGCAGAGGCGGACGTCGCCAGCGCGAGACTGAGCGCGCCCACGAATAGGGGTGTCAATTTCATTGTTTTCCTCCCAGGAACCAGACGGGCATTTGTTCCGTCTTCGGGCAAATACTCACACATTATGCGGCAGAGTCAAGTGTGCCATGCGCCTGTCGCGTGGCGAGGAGGCGGCGCCAGTGGGCCGGAATGATGATATTTTAGAGGGTTTTCAGGCGGTTAATCCAGGCGAAGCAGCCCTTCGGCGGTGCGCTCATCTGTTATCAAACCATTAACCAAGCGCCGATTGAGGGTCGCCCTGATGCCGGGCAATTTTCTCATGCCCATGGCGATTGCCACGACCAGGGAGCTTTCGCGCGAGGGAATCGGGGCCGAGGCGACCCGGTCATTGGTGAGGCCTTCGATCAGCTTGCCGTCGGCATCAAAACTCCAGCCGCAGATCTCGCCGATCGCCCCGGCCTTCTGCAGCTGGGCCAGTTCTGCGTCGGTGATGAAGCCATCGACATAGAGCGGGGCGTCCGGGCCGATATCGCCGACGCCGACAAAGGTGACGTCGGCCTGGGCGGCCAGCGCCAGGGTTTCGCGAATCATGGGCTGGGCATGCAGCAATTCGCGTTCGCGGGCCGATGAGGCAATCACCGGCAGGGGCATGGGAAAGCTGCGGGCCTTGACGGTATCAGCCATGTTGAAGATCACGTTGTAATAGGCGGCCGAGCCGTCGGGCGCGATATTGCCGGTCAGCGAAACCACCTTGTGGTGCGGGCAGGCCATGGGGGTGAGCTGGGCAACGGCGGCCTTGAGCGTGCGGCCGGTGCCGATGGCCATGACGACGGGATCGGGGCGCCGCAGCCAGCGTTCGATCTCGGTCGCGGTGGCTTCGGCCACGCCGATGGTGGTGGAGTCACTGCTCGGATCGGAGGGAACGATCTCGACCAGGTCGAGCGCGAAGCGGGTTCGCAGGCGGCTGGCCAGATCCATGCAGCGGCCGATGGGATGGTCGAGCCGCACCTTGATCAGCCCCTCGCTGACCGAGAGCGATACCAGGCGCTGCGCCGACTGGCGGGAAATCCCCAGCTTGCTGGCAATCTCCTCCTGGGTATTGCCGGCCACGTAATAGAGCCAGCCGGCCCGCGCCGCATCGTCCAATCGGTTGCTGGAACTATCTATTCTGGGGGCCATCAGGGATCCTGCATCTCATGCCGGGATTATTCGGCGATGCGGGGGCAAGCTGCAAGGCGTTTGTGATCATTCGACCGGTCGCAGCGCCAGCTGGCTGAGCGCCACCCGGATATCGCGCTCGGTATCCTTGATGTGCAGGCGCATGGCGTCGGCGGCGGCGCGGCCATTGCCGGCCTTGATGCAGTCCAGGATGCGCTGGTGCGCCTCGATGGTGCCCAGCAGGGTGTGGCCGCGCTTTTCATGGCCGCGGCGGCTGATGAAGAACCCCTCCCGCAGCGGCTGGGCCATGGCTTCAAACAGGAAACCCAGGATGCGGTTGCCACTGGCCAGCGCCACGGCCTCGTGAAAGCCCACGTCATGGGTGTGGAACTCCAGTTCCTGATCGTGGGACATGGACTGGTCGGGCTGGCCGACGGTGTCGCGCATGCCCTGCAATTCGCTTTCGATGGCGGCAATGCCGGCGCGGGAGGCGCGCTTGGCGGCCAGCGTGGCGGACTGCACCTCGAGCGAAAGGCGGATCTCGACCAGATCGAACAGCCCCTTGGGGTCGTAGCGGATGAAGGAGGTGAGGAAATCGGCGAAGGCGGCGCCGTCGGGCTCGCGCACCATGGCCTTGCGCCCGCGGGCGATCTCGAGCAGGCCGCGCCCCTCGAGCAGCTTGACCGCCTCGCGAATGGTCAGCCGGCTCACCGCATAGCGGGTCGCCAGGGCGGCCTCGCTGGGCAGGCTGGTGCCCGGGGCCAGTTCGCCCAGAATCATCTGCGCCAGATCGTCGGCGACAGCGCTGGCGGCGGTGGGTTGATCAGGGCGTGCGTCGGCGTCCGAAATGCTCACATCTCCTCCAAGATATCAGATACCTTTGCTTCAGGCGGTGTCGCTTTGCGATCTGTGGGGCCCGATTCCTGCGCAGGTGGCGCCAGGATAGCGGCAGTTCACGCGAACCGCAATCGCCGCAAAACATGCGTTATCGTTAATATTCGACTATCGAAAAAAATGCGGACTTGCGGCAAAGTCGCTTTACAAGGGTTATCTGATTATCCTAGGTTCTGCAGCGTGGGCTTGGGAGGGCCCTGACGGCAAATGCCGTTGTGCAGGAGGACTCGATGCAGTGCAGACAGACCGGGCGCCAGTGGGCGCGTGATTGGTCGACTCTGGCCGCTGTGCCGGGTTCGAGATCGTTCGCGATCCCGGCCGAGGCCGGGTGCGCGCATGGCCTCAAGGCCTCTCCCCTGACGACCATCCAAAGCTTCTGAACTCGAAATACAAAAGGGAGTCGAGACGTGAAGATTTTCAAGACGCTTGCCACCGTACTGGCAGTTGGCGCCGTAGCGCTGACCGCATCCACCGCGGTCTTCGCCCAGGACAAGGGCGCGATCGGCATTGCCATGCCAACCCAGTCGTCGCTGCGCTGGATCTCGGACGGCAACGAGCTGAAGTCGGCTCTGGAAGCCAAGGGCTATTCGGTCGACCTGCAGTATGCAGAAGACGATATTCCAAACCAGCTGGCCCAGGTCGAGAACATGGTCACCAAGGGCGTCAAGGCCCTGGTCATCGCTTCGGTCGACGGGACGACGCTGAGCGCCGTGCTGCAGCAGGCCGCCGATGCCGGCATCAAGGTCATCGCCTATGACCGCCTGATCCGCGACAGCGGCAATGTCGATCTCTACACCACCTTCGACAATTTCCAGGTGGGCGTGCTGCAGGCCAATTCGCTGGTCAAGGGCCTCAAGGATCGCTTCCCCGACACCAAGCCATGGAATGTCGAGCTGTTTGGCGGTTCGCCGGACGACAACAACGCCTTCTTCTTCTATGACGGCGCGATGAGCGTGCTGCAGCCGATGATCGACTCGGGCGACATCGTGGTGAAGTCCGGCCAGATGGGCATGGACACCGTTGGCACGCTGCGCTGGGACGGTGCTGTCGCACAGGCCCGCATGGACAACATCCTGTCGGCCAACTATTCGGACGGCAGCCGTGTCGATGGCGTTCTGGCCCCCTATGACGGCCTGAGCCGCGGCATCATCTCGTCGCTGCGCGGCGTGGGTTATGGTTCCGACGATCTGGCATGGCCGATCATCACCGGCCAGGATGCCGAAGCCCCTTCGGTCAAGGCAATCATTGCCGGCGAGCAGTATTCGACCATCTACAAGGATACCCGCGAACTGGCCAAGACCACTGCCGACCTGGTCGACACCATCCTGACCGGCGGTACGCCCGATGGCCTGGACACCACCACCTATGACAATGGCGTCAAGGTCGTGCCGTCCCTGCTGTTGACCCCTTATGAAGTCGATGCAAGCAACTACCAGGCCCTGGTCGTTGACTCCGGCTACATCAAGGCCGAAGACCTGAAGTAAGCCTGCAGGCTTACACTCATGGGGCCCTGCGGCGACGCAGGGCCCTTTCCCGTAACCGGACATCAACGCGGGCAGGCGCCTCCCGCGTCCCTACGAGAAAGCTGTCTATGACCAATACCATTCTGGAGATGCGCGGCATCACCAAGACGTTCCCCGGCGTCAAGGCGCTTTCCGATGTCAATCTGGACGTTCGGGAAGCCGAAATCCACGCCATCGTGGGTGAAAACGGCGCCGGAAAATCGACCCTGATGAAGGTGCTGAGCGGCGTCTACCCGGCCGGCAGCTATGACGGCCAGATCGTCTACAAGGGCGAAGAACAGCATTTCAAGACGATCGCGGACAGTGAGGCCAAGGGCATCGTGATCATCCACCAGGAGCTGGCGCTGGTGCCGCTGCTGTCGATCGCGGAAAACATCTTTCTGGGCAATGAGCAGGCCCGCGGCGGCGTGATCGACTGGGACGAGACCCGCGACGGCGCGCGCAAGCTGCTGAGCATGGTGGGCCTGAGCGAAAACCCCGATACGCTGGTCACCAATATCGGCCTTGGCAAGCAGCAGCTGGTGGAAATCGCCAAGGCGCTGTCCAAAGAGGTCAAGCTGCTGATCCTGGACGAGCCCACTGCCAGCCTGTCGGAAAAAGACAGCGCCGCGCTGCTCGATCTGCTGATCGAGTTCCGTAGCCAGGGCATCACCTCGATCCTGATCAGCCACAAGCTCAACGAGATCAGCAAGGTTGCCGACCGGATCACGGTGATCCGCGACGGCCGCACCATCGAGACCATGAACAAGGAAGACATTTCCGAAGATCGCATCATCACGTCGATGGTGGGCCGGTCGCTGGAAGATCGCTATCCCTCCCGCGTGCCGCAGATCGGCGAGACGGTGTTCGAGGTCAAGAACTGGAGCGTCTACCATCCCCAGCATCGCGAGCGGCAGATCATCCGCAATATCGACCTGCATGTACGCAAGGGCGAAGTGGTGGGCATTGCCGGGCTGATGGGGTCGGGACGAACCGAGTTCGCCATGAGCGTGTTCGGCAAATCCTATGGCCAGCGGATCAGCGGCGAAGTCTATCTGCACGGCAACAAGGTCGACGTGTCGACCGTGGAAAAGGCCGTGGCCCGTGGCATCGCCTACGCGACGGAAGACCGCAAGACCTATGGCCTGAACCTTATCGACCACATCAAGCACAATACCACGATTGCCAACCTGGCCGGCATTTCGCGGATCGGGGTGATCGATGACATGGCCGAGATGGACGTGGCCAACGAATATCGCCGCAAGACCAATATCCGCTCCTCGAGCGTCTACCAGGTCACCGGCAATCTGAGCGGCGGCAACCAGCAGAAGGTGGTGCTCAGCAAGTGGCTGTTTGCCAATCCTGACCTGCTGATCCTGGACGAGCCGACGCGCGGCATCGATGTCGGCGCCAAATATGAAATCTACACTATCATCAACTCCCTGGCGGCGCAGGGTAAGGCGGTGCTGGTTATCTCCTCGGAGATGCCCGAGCTGCTTGGCATTACCGACCGCCTCTATGTAATGAACGAGGGCGCGATCGTGGGCGAAATGCCGACGGCCGATGCCAGCCAGGAAAAAATCATGCGTGCGATTGTTCGTGCGGAAGGGAAGGCATCATGACTACCGAAACTGCGCCATCGGGCGTCACTCCGACCAGCGAACAGGCGACCAATCCGCAGCTGACCGTATGGGGCGCGCTCAAGGCCAATATGCGCGATTACGGCCTGTTGGCAGCGCTGATCCTGATCATGCTGTTCTTCCAGTATTTCACCAATGGCGTGCTGTTCAAGCCGCTGAACCTGACCAATATCATCCTGCAGAACAGCTATATCATCGTGATGGCGCTGGGCATGCTGCTGGTCATCGTGGCCGGCCATATCGACCTTTCGGTGGGCTCGGTTTCGGGCTTTATCGGGGCCCTGGCGGCCATGCTGATGGTCGGCTGGAGCTTTCCGCCAGAGCTGGCCTTCCTGACCAATCCGCTGGTTGCGGGCGCCATCTGCATCTTCGTGGGTGCCGCCATCGGCGCGGCGCAAGGGTATCTGATTGCCTACCACAAGATCCCGGCGTTCATCGTGACGCTGGCCGGCATGCTGATCTTCAAGGGGCTGTCGCTGGCCATTCTGTCGGGCAAGTCGGTGGGTCCATTCCCCGCCGAATTCCAGCTGCTGTCGGCCGGCTTCATTCCTGACGTGATCGGGCCGACCACGCTCGTGGCGGCCGCCGAGGGCGTGCAGCCGCTGGTGCTGCACACCACAACCATGGTGCTGGGCATTGCCGGCGTGGTGGCGATGGTCGTGATGGCGATCCTGGGCCGCCGGCGCCGGCAGGCGCGCGGCTACGAGAATGAACCCTTTGCGCTGTTTGTTGCCAAGAACGTGGTGATCGGCGCGCTGGTGCTGTTCTTCAGCTACATGCTGGCCACCTATCGCGGCCTGCCCAATGTCCTGGTGGTGATGGCCATCCTGATCGGCGTGTTCGTGTTCGTGACCAAGCGGATGACGTTCGGCCGCCGGATCTACGCCCTGGGCGGCAATCTCAAGGCGGCATCGCTGTCGGGCATCAAGACCGAGCGCATGACGTTCTACGTGTTCGCCATCATGGGCGCGCTGGCGGCCCTGGCAGGCATGATCTATGCGGCACGCCTCAATTCGGCGACGCCCAAGGCCGGGCAGGGGCTCGAGCTGGACGTGATCGCGGCCGTGTTCATCGGCGGCGC
>CAXBKI010000060.1:0-10056 GCA_963975955.1 uncultured Devosia sp. | reverse complement strand
CCGCCGCACCGTCGCCGTGCTGCGCGAACACGTCCCCGCAGCGGTTCCCGGCATTGCCTTCCTCTCGGGCGGCCAGACCGATGAAGAAGCCACTGCCCACCTCTCGGCGATGAACCAGATCACCGGCAAGCCCTGGCCGATGACCTTCTCCTATGGCCGGGCCCTGCAGAATGTGGCGCTGCGCACCTGGGCCGGCCGCCGCGAGAACTTCCCCGCCGCCCAGGCCGCCTTCAGCCACCGTGCCCACATGAACTCGCTGGCCGCACTGGGCACCTGGTCGGGCGAGGTTGATCACGCCGCCTAAGCACCACCGACGTCCCAACGTCGCCTTGATGCGCGTCCTCCCCCGCGAGGACGCGCATTTTCTTTGCACCCGGGTTTTCCTTCCCCTATGGGAGGAGGCGTCCTCTTTGTTGCCAAAATGGCCCATCATGAAGAGAGCCATAGCGTCGAGTATTGAGAACCCATGGCCCCCCAGCTCTATCTGATCACCCCGGTTGCCGCCGATCCGGACCGCTTTGCCCAGACCTTGCTGTCGGTGCTGCAGGCTGCCCCGTTCTCTGCCCTGCTGGTGCGCCAGGGCAATCTCGATGACGCCGCCTATGCCCAATTCGCCGCCACCCTGGTCAGCACCGGCCAGGGCGCCGGCTGCGCCGTGCTGATCCAGGACGATGTCGCGCTCGCCAGGCGCCTGGGCGCCGACGGCGTGCACGTCACGGGTGGACCGAGTGCCGTCAAGGCCGCCGTCGGCGCGCTCAAGCCGGGCCTGATCGTGGGCGCGGGCAACAGCACCACGCGCCACGACGCCATGACCATGGGCGAAATGGATGTCGATTATCTGTTTTTCGGCCCCCTCGATGGCGCGATCGACAGCAATGCCGCGGACCTGGCCGAGTGGTGGGCGGCCACATTCGAGATTCCGGCTGTCCTCAGCGATCCGGCGGCCACGCCGGACATCGACGCGCGCGGTGCCGAATTCCTGGCCCTCTCGGCCTCCATCTGGAACGCTGACAACCCGGCCGCCGCCGCCGCGGCCATTGCCAATGCCATGGCCGTCGCATGATGAACCGCCGCCTTCTTGCGCCACTGTCCACGCTCCTGCTGTTGTCGCTGCCCAGCCTTGCCAACGACGCAGCGGCCGTCGAAACCCCGACAGAGGGTCCGGCAGAAGCCATCAGTGACCAGATCTTCGGGCCTCGCGTGCCCACCGATCTGGCCTTTGGCGCCTTTCAGCGCGGCTATTTTCTGACCGCCCTGGAATTGGCCCTGCCCCGCGCCGGCAAGGGTGACGCGGCCGCCCAAACGCTGATCGCCGAAATCTATGCCAAGGGTCTGGGCGTGGCGCAGAATGATCAGCGCGCCGCCGGCTGGTATCAGCTGGCATCCAACAATGGCGACATGCTGGCTACCTTTGAGCTGGCGCTGCTTTATCAGGATGGCACTGGCGTGCCGAAAAACCGCGCCCGCGCTGCCGACCTTTTCAACAAGGCGGCACAGGCCGGCTACATCCCCGCCAAATACAATATGGCGCTGCTGCATGTTGAGGGTATCTACGCCTCACCCAGTCTTGCGACAGCTGCCGCACTGATGCGCGAAGCGGCCGATGCCGAGCTGCCCGAAGCCCAGTACGACTACGGCACCATGCTGATCGAGGGCGCGGGCATGCAGCCCGACGCCGAGGAAGGCGCGCGCTACATAGCCCTGGCAGCAGCCCAGAACCTTGCCGCGGCCCAGGTCGATTATGCCACCCTGCTCTATATGGGCCAGGGGGTCGAAAAGGATATCGAGGCCGCCGTGAGCTGGTATGCCCGCGCTGCCGAGGCGGGCAATGCAGTGGCGCAGAACCGCTATGCCAAGCTGCTCGCCGTGGGCGAAGGCGTGCCGCTCAACCTCGAGGAAGCAGCGATGTGGCGCTCCCTGTCGCGGCGCCAGGGGCTCAATGACCCCTCGCTTGACCGGCTGCTGGTCTCCATTCCCCAGCAAGATCTGGCGACCGCCGAGGAACGCGCCCGCTTCTGGCCGGCAACGGTGGCGACCGTGCAGACCATCATGGAAATCCCCTCGGTAACCCCGCCGGCAGACGATCAACCGGCCAGCGCCCCCGCGACCGAACGGGATGCACCGACCCCCGCCACGCGCGCCAAACCGCAAAACCCTTGAATACCCCGGCGTTCTGAGGCAATAAGCCCGCCACGCTCTTCAGCCAATCAACGTCGGCCAGCCGCATTCGGCGTGCGTGGCCCGCTCCAACACTTCGCGCACCCGAAAGCACCCACCCGCATGGCCAAGATCAACGGCAATGAAATCCGCCCCGGCTTCGTCATCAACCACCAGGACCGTCTCTGGGTGGCGGTCAAGGTCGATCACGTCAAGCCCGGCAAAGGCGGCGCCTATGCCCAGGTCGAGCTCAAGGCCATCCTGACCGGGACAAAGCTCAACGAGCGGTTCCGCTCGGCCGAGACGGTCGAACAGGTCGAACTCGAATTCCGTGACTTCACCTATCTCTATGAGCAGGGCGAAAACCTGGTGTTCATGGACCAGCAGAGCTACGAGCAGGTTGAACTGAGCAAGGATTTTGTCGGCGAGCGCGCCGCTTTCCTCTCGGACGGCATGAAGATCACCCTCGAAATGCACGAGGACACCCCGCTCGGCATCCGCTTCCCCCCCAATGTGGTGCTGGAAGTGATCGAGGCCGATCCGGTGACCAAGGGTCAGACTGCGTCCAACCAGTTCAAGCCTGCCCGGGTCGGCAATGGCCTCAAGGTCATGGTCCCTCCCTTCATCGCCGTTGGCGAACGCATCGTCGTCGACACTACCGAAACGACCTATTTACGTCGGGCAGACTAACTAATGGCACGTTCAGCAATTCTCAATGTGATGGTCGGCGCGGCCCTCAAGGCCGGCAAATCACTGACCAAGGACTTCAACGAAGTCGAAAACCTGCAGGTCTCGCGCAAGGGACCGGCCGACTTCGTCTCCAAGGCCGATCTGCGCGCCGAGCAGATCATCTTTGCCGAGCTGCAGAAAGCCCGTCCTACCTATGCCTTCCTGATGGAAGAGGGCGGCGAAGTGGCCGGCACCGACGGCCAGCACCGCTGGATCGTCGACCCGCTCGATGGCACCACCAATTTCCTGCACTCCATCCCGCTGTTCGCCGTGGCCATTGCGCTCGAGCGCGCCAATGAGATCGTCGCCGCGGTGATCTACAACCCCGTGATGGACGAGCTCTACACCGCCGAAAAGGGTGGTGGCACCTGGCTCAATGACCGCAAGCGCCTGCGCGTTGCCGGTCGTCGCAGCCTCTCGGATGCGGTGGTCTGCACCGGCATCAAGACCCAGGGCACCGCCAATGATGGCCTGCAATTGCGCCAGCTGGCCCATATCAACCCCGCTGTCGCCGGCATTCGCCGCTCCGGCTCGATCGCCATGGACATGGCCTGGCTGGCCGCCGGTCGCTATGACGCCCTCTGGGAGGCCGGCCTCGCGCCCTGGGACGTGGCGCCCGGCATGCTGATGGTCAAGGAAGCCGGTGGCTTCGTTTCCGACTATGCCGGCGCGCCCGGCTCGGTCTGGAACGGCCAGATCGTGGCTGGCAACGAGACGCTGCAGCCAGCGCTGCTCAAGGAACTCAAGCCTGTCCAGTAGCCAGCACTGACCGGGCGCCGCCGCAAGGGCGCGCCCGTTCGCCGACCGCCGGGGCCCGTTCAGAACGGGGCCCCGCCCATGGCGCGGGGCCGATCACACTCTGGCGCTCCGTTAACCTTTGGCATTGCCCCATAACCAAGGTCTGACTAGTCTTGCCGCAATGATTTGCACGCAGTGATTTGTGCGCACGAGGCAAGGTTCAGGCAGACATGACGCAAGGCTACGATCCCTACCACCTCGCCAGTCCCACTGTTTATCTCATCAAGATTCTGATCTTCCTGGTACTGGTCGCTTTGGTCGGCGCGATCCTGTTCACCACGGTGGTCAGTTTCTTCTGGGCCAATCCCTTCATCAATGCCTTGATCTTCTTCGCGCTGGCGATCGGCATTTTCCTCAGCATCCGCCAGGTGGCGCGGCTGTTTCCCGAGGTCAAATGGGTCAATTCCCTGCAGGATGGGACCACCACCAATGTGCGCGCCCCCATCCTGCTGGCGCCCGTGGCCGGTATCCTGCGCGAACGCATCGGCGAAGCGGTCATCACCCCATCCTCGATGCGCTCCATTCTCGACAGCGTCGGCAACCGCCTCGACGAGGCCAAGGACACCTCGCGCTACCTGACGGGCCTGCTGGTCTTTCTGGGCCTGATGGGCACGTTTTACGGCCTGCTGCAGACGGTGACCTCGGTTGCCGGCGTCATCAACCAGCTCGATGTCACCGCCGGCGATTCCGCCGCGCTGTTCTCCAATCTCAAGGAGGGCCTCACCGCGCCGCTGGCCGGCATGGGCACCGCCTTTTCCTCGAGCCTGTTCGGCCTGGCCGGTTCGCTCGTGCTGGGCTTTCTCGATCTGCAGACCAGCCAGGCCCAGAACGCCTTTTACACCGACCTCGAAGACTGGATGACCTCCATGACCGAGCTCGATCACCCGGTCAGCGCCATGCAGGCCAATGCCGGCGGCCCGGAAATGCAGGCCATGTTCGACAAGCTCGGCAGCTCCATGCAGAACCAGAATTCCAGCCAGAACGCCATCCGCGCCATGGCCGAACTGGCGCGCGGCATTGACGGCCTGGTCAAGCACATCCGCACCGAACAGGACGATCTGCGCCGGCATATCGACGAGCAGGGCGAGACCAATCGCAAATTGCGCGAGCTGATCGATGCGGTCCTGAGCCAGGCCGATAACGAGCGGCGGAACTAGGCCCATGCCGGGAGCCCGTTCGCGCCGGCGCATCGAGGCCAATTACTGGCCCGGCTTTGTAGACGCCCTGTCGAGCCTGCTGCTGGTCATCATCTTCATGCTCAGCCTGTTCATGCTCACCCAGTTCTTTCTGGGTCAGGAGCTGCAGGGGCGCGACACCGCACTGGCCCGGCTCAACTCACAGATCGCCGAGCTGACCGACCTGCTGCAGCTCGAACGGGCCAATTCCGATGACCTGACCAGCCAGATCGCCAATCTGACGGCCACGCTGGGCAGCGCCCAGGCGGAGAATACCAGCCTGAGCAACCAGCTTGCCGGCATCGGCGCCGGGATCGATGGCAAGGACGAGACCATTGCAGGCCTGCAGGGCGACCTGCTGGCCGCCCAGGAACTCTCCGACGAGGCCAATGCCCAGGTCGCCCTGCTCAACCAGCAACTGGCGGCGCTGCGCACCCAGATCGGCGCGCTGGAAACCGCGCTTGAGGCCTCCGAGGCCCGCGACAGCCAGTCACGCACCCAGATCGCGGATCTGGGTCGCCGCCTCAACGTCGCCCTGGCCCAGCGCGTGCAGGACCTGACGCGCTACCGGTCCGACTTCTTTGGCCGCCTGCGGCAGATCCTGGAGGGGCGCGCCGATGTGCGCGTCGTCGGCGACCGTTTCGTGTTCCAGTCCGAGGTGCTGTTCGAGGCCGGCCAGGCCGACGTACAGGCCCAGGGCCTGCCCGATCTGGACGCGCTGGCCGACGCCATCCTGCAGCTTGAAACCGAAATACCCTCCGACATCAACTGGGTGCTGCGGATCGACGGCCATACCGACGCCCGGCCCATCAGCAATGCCCGCTTCCCCTCGAACTGGGAACTGTCAGCCGCCCGGGCCATATCCGTGGCGCAGTATCTGGTCAGCAAGGGCGTCTCGCCCAACCGTCTGGTGGCAGCCGGCTTTGGCGAGTTCACCCCGCTTGATCCGGGCACGAGCGACGAAGCCTATCGTCGCAACCGCCGCATCGAATTCAAGCTGACCGAGGGCTAGCCTCGCCCGGCAGATTCCGCCCCCGGCACAACGCTCCATCCACGCCGCGACGCCGAGGTCATCGCAAGCAGTTGCTGCTTGTCGTGATGGCTCGGTGCATGCGGGGCCCGCTCATCGAGGCCGAGGGCTACACTGCGCGCTTGTGCTGGCGGCTTCGGTGCCGGAGGCTCAGGGCACCACGTCGTCGAGACGGAACTGCAGTCTCGCCAGTTCGGCATAGCGGCCGCCCTTGGCGACCAGCTGGCTATGGGTGCCTGCGTCGATGATGTGGCCGCCCTCAAGCACCAGAATCTTGTCGGCATCGCGGATCGTGGCCAGCCGATGGGCGATCACCAGCGTCGTGCGGCCCTCCATCAGCCGCTCCAGCGCGGTCTGCACCAGTCGCTCGCTCTGGGCATCGAGCGCGCTGGTGGCCTCGTCCAGCAACAGGATCGGGGCGTTCTTGAGGATGGCACGGGCAATGGCCAGGCGCTGCTTCTGTCCGCCAGACAGCATCACCCCGCGCTCGCCCACGATCGCCTCGTAGCCGAGCGGCAATTCCATGACGAAATCATGCACCAGGGCGGCCTTGGCTGCAGCCTCGACTTCGGCCTGGCTGGCATCGGGTTTGCCGAACCGGATATTGTCGGCAATCGTGCCGGCAAAAATCGTCGGTTCCTGCTCGACATAGGCAAAGCGCTGCCGCAATTCCTCGAGCCGCACGTCGCGGATATCGATGCCATCGACCCGGATCGTGCCGGCGCTGATATCGTAAAAGCGCTGCAGCAGCGACAGCGTTGTCGACTTGCCCGAGCCGGACGGGCCGACCAGGGCAACCGTTTGCCCCTTGCCCACGGTAAAGTCCAGATCGCTCAGCACCTGCTCGTAACCGCTGGTCTGATAGCCAAAATCGACATGCTCGAACGCCACCGTGCCCAGCGCGGGCACCGGCAGTGCCACCGGGTCGTCCGGGTCCTTGATGCTGGCCTCGGTATCGAGGATTTCGGTCAGCCGCTCGGTGGCGCCTGCCACGGTCTGCAGGATGCCCAGCACCTCGCTGACATTGGTCAGCGCGCCCGAGGCCATCAGGGCGTAGATCAGGAACTGTGTAAGCTGGCCGGCCGTCACCGTCCCGGCAAATACCGAGCGCGCGCCCCACCAGACCAGGAACACCACAGCCGAGGTGCCCAGGAAGATCACCATGCCGACCAGCACCGAGCGCGCGCCAAGGCGCCGCACTTCGGCCTGATAGCTGCTTTCGCTGTGCGCATCGTAGATGGCGGACTGGTTGGTTTCCTGGGTGAAGGACTTGACCGTCCGGGTCGCGCCCAGCATTTCGGTGGCCATGGCGCTGAGGTCCGCCAGCGCATCCTGGGTCTTGCGGGACAGGCCACGCAGTCGGCGCGAATAGGCAATCAGGGGCAGCAGCAGCGCCGGCGCCGCGACAACCACGGCCAGCGTCAGCACCGGGCTGGTCAGAAACATCATGATCAGCGCGCCAATGATGGTGACCATCGAGCGCAATGCCAGCGAGAAGCTTGAGCCCACCGCATTGCGGATCACGGCCACGTCACCATTGAGCCGGCTAGTCAGTTCACCGACCCGGTTGGTATCGAAATAGCGCGCGTCGAGCCGCAGCAGATGCACGAAGGCGGCCTGGCGCAGATCGGCCAGCACGCGCTCGCCGATCACCGAGATGAAATAGAACCGGGCGCCGCTGGCCAGGGCCATGACCGCCGCAATACCCACGATCAGCCAGCCATAGCGGGCGACATTCTCCAGGTTCTGCTCGATAAAGCCCTGGTCGACGGCACCGCCCATCACGGCCGGGATCGACAGGGAAGCCACCGCCGAAATCAGCAGGAACAACACCGTCAGCGCCAGCCGCACCGGGTATTTCAGGATGAACGGCAGCAGTCTGCGCAGGGGCTGCAGCTTGCGCTGCGGGCTCACCGGTGCGCTTTGGGTCTTGCTGGAATCGGCCTGAACCGGAACGGTCTGGTCTGTCATCGCTCGGTTACGCCACTCTGAAGAGATGGGGTCCGGAAATTCCGGGCCGCGCTGTGGCTCCGATATAGGCACTGGCTTGGCGGGCGGCAACCGCTTTATCCGGCGTGAAATTGCCGCGCCACGCCCTTGCAGATCGGGCACGCTTTCTGTATGAAGCGGCCAACACCAGTTCTAGATGCTCTCCGGGCGCTGCGGCGCCCGTTTGATTTGAGGCGAATACCATGAAGGCTGACACCCATCCGGACTACCACCTGATCAATGTGGTGATGACCGACGGCACCAAATACCAGACGCGTTCGACTTACGGCAAGGAAGGCGACACGCTCCAGCTCGACATCGATCCCAAGACGCATCCGGCCTGGACCGGCGGCACGGGCCAGCTGATGGATCGCGGCGGCCGCGTTTCGCGCTTCAAGGAGCGCTTCAAGGGTCTGGGCATCTGATCTGACCTGCGACACCATTTTTTTAAAAGCCCGGCCATCGTGCCGGGCTTTTTGTATGTCCGCTCAGCGTCCGGGCAGCAGCCGGAACCCGGGGCATCAGGACCGCGCGAACGCCGCCTTGAGCCGTGCCAGCTGGTCGGCAATGCCATTGGCGGTGCCCGGATCCATCTCGCTCATCCGCCCGCGTTCGAGCACGTCGAACTGCATCACGCGATCAAACAGCCGGTCCCCCTGGTCGATAAAACTGCGCAACTGCGCCGGCAACTGGTCGTAGCCCGGGCCCCCACGCGCCGACGGCGTCGCCGAAAACTTGACCTTCTCCTTTTCGGAGCGAGCATTTTCCTTGGTGATTTCGCCTTCATTGACCGCGCGCTGCAGCAGCAGCCATGACGCCAGCTGCATCAGCCGCGTCGTCAGCCGCATCGATTCCGTGGCGTAAACAAACGAGGCTTCCCGGCTCAGTATGCGGCTGTCGCCCCGCCCCTCGCCGTCCAGATAGCTGGCGACCTGTTCGATCAGGGCCATGCCTTCGCGGTACAGCGCATCAAAGCCGCTTGAGGCCACGATCCGGGGGCCGATCGCAATGGCCGAACCATTCTCGCCGAAATCCGCCAACGAGCCGTCTCCCTACTTGTTTTCCCAGGCAAGCTGCAAGTGCATTGCACCCTACCCTATCAGGCATCATGAGCATGAATGGAGGTTTAAAGGCAAAGCCGTGGGACGATCAATACAGGCCCGAAAACAAAAAAAGAGCGGTATGAACCGCTCTCGAAGTTAACAGGGAGGCGTCAAACAGAGGGAGAAACCACTCTGAAAAATCCAGAACAATCTGAATAACAACACGTTACCGCCAACTGATTAATTGCGCGTTAACAAGACTCGATTCCTTAACCCTGACAATTGCCGGTCTGTTCACTTCCGCGCTCGGGGAAGGCACTTCAGTTGAACGCACCGTGAATGAGTCGTTCTGACAGGCTGCAGCTGCAGCCTGCTTTGCTGACCATATCGCCACCATGACGAATTGGAGAGCAATGATGACCACCCTGTCTGCAACAGCTACCGCAGGCCTGCTCGTTGGCCTGATCGCCAATGCCGCCACGCCCGTCAAACGCCGGCCGGTTCACCCCATCCAAGCCAAGGACGCGGGGGCAACCCTGGCCCCGAACCGCCACACGGCACGATCGCCTCGCCTCAGAACTTGAACACCGACTCGGCAGCCTGCCGGGTTTGCCCGCGCGCCTCGATTGCCGCCCGCAGACGAAGAATCTCGGCTTCCAGCAGGCCAATGCGTTCATTGAGCTCTTCCACCGACATCGTATCGATCGCCATGCCGACCTCGTGCGCTCGCGGCGCCTTGATTGCTTCCTCGTCCATGCCGATCTCCTGCGCAATAATCACTCAGATTAACGCGCCGGGCTTGTCGGGCAAGCCCGGTTCAATCAGCATGGCACCATGAACCAGTCCGATACAATGCAAGCCGTCGCCATCAGCACGCCCGGCGCCCCCGAAGTGCTCCAGCGCCAATCCTGGCCCATGCCGGTTTGCGACGTCACCGATGTGCTGATCCGCGTCGCGGCGGCCGGGGTCAACGGCCCCGATCTGGCGCAACGGCGCGGCCATTACGATCCGCCCCCCGGGGCCTCGCCGCTGCCGGGGCTGGAAGTGGCCGGCGAGATCGCGGCAATCGGCGCCGATGTCGATGGCTGGCGGGTCGGCGACCGGGTGATGGCTCTGACCAATGGCGGTGGCTATG
>CAXBKI010000059.1:0-10084 GCA_963975955.1 uncultured Devosia sp. | reverse complement strand
TCACCACATGCATATGCCCGTCGTGGTCGTGCTCATCATGGTCATGGCCATGATCGTGCTCATGCTGCTCGTGCGTATCGTGCCCATGCAGATGGGCACGCGCCTTGTACGCCAGGTCCGGCTTGTGCGGTTGATGACCATGGCTGTGGCCCCAGCCGAATACCTTGCGGGCGATCAGCCACAGCCCCAGCAGCGCCACCAGGGCGTATGAGGCAATTTCGATCCAGCGCGCCGCATCGCTCATGGCCAGGCTGGTCATGCCCAGCAGGCCCGCCGCGATCAGCACGAAGACCACGGCAACGCTCGATTGCAGCAGCGCCGACAGCGCGCTGAGCAGCACACCACGCCGCAGCTGCGTTTCATTGGCCAGCACATATGAGGAGATCACCACCTTGCCATGGCCTGGCCCGGCGGCATGCAGGATGCCGTAGATGAAGCTCAGCCCGCCCAAGACCCAGAAGGCCGTCCAGTCGGTCCGCAGCGCGTCGAGCGAATGGGTGATGCCGGTATAAAAATCGAGCTGCGCCTGCCGCAGCCAGCCCAGGAACCCGGTGCGCGGCAGGTTGAACCCGGCTTCGGGCGGCGGCCCGCCAAAAGGCACCGCCGGCTTGGCCTGGGCCACCGCCGTCACCGCTTCGAGCGCCGAGGCGGGGGCCGCTGCCGGCGCGCCGTCACAATCAACAACGATAACGCCCTGCGTGCCGCGCAGGGCCGCCGCCAGGTCCGATGGCAGGTCGACCACGTCGGGCCCCAGCGCATAGAGGCGCTGCGCGACCTCGTCGGACATTTCCTTGGGCGGCTCGAGCACCACCCCGCAGCCGCTCGGCGCATTGACCAGCGTCACTGCGCTGGCATCGGCAAAGGTGATCGCCACATAGTAATCGGGATCATAGACCCCCAGCTCGAACCGCTTGCCCAGCGGGTGCGGCTGGACAGCCTGCAGCGAATAGCTCAGCGTCGTGTGACCATCCGCATAGACCATGCGCTGGTCGCCCACCGCAGTGAACGCCAGCGGATCCTCGGCATCGCCGGCATAGGTGTAGAAATCGAAATCGGCCAGCCCAGCCAGGTTTTCGTCGGCCAGTCCCTGCAATTCCTCCGGGCTCGTCTCCCGGTCGCCATTGGTGTCCAGCCCCTGGATCACCCAGGACGAAAACGCCGTGTCGAATGCCCAGTCGTGGTGCAGCTTCACTACCGCGCCGCTGTCGTCGAAGGTGATGGTGACCTTGGCGTCGATAAGGATATGCGGATGCGCCAGCGCTGGCAGCACCAGACCGCAAACGCCCAGAACCACACCGGCCAGCCGGTGTCCGAAACTCGAAAAACGCACGCTCAGTCCCTAATGAATGGGGTGCAGCTGAAACCAGTCCACCAGATGATCGATCAGCGCCCGCACCTTGCCCGCCAGATGTCGCCGATGCGGATAGACCGCCTGCAGCGTCTGCCCGGTCGGCAGGAAATCGGTCAGCACCGGCACCAGTTCGCCCGTGGCGATCACCGGCTCCGCCAGATAGGACGGCAATACGACAAATCCGAGGCCCATCATCGCCGCCTTGCGCGCGGCCAGGGGAGAATTCACCCGCAGCGGACCGTTGATCGGGACCGAAATGGTCTTGCCTTCCTCGATGAAGCGCCAGTTCGACTGTCCCTGCAGATTGACATCGATGATGCACGGCACGTGCCGCAGATCTTCGGGATGCTTGGGCGTGCCGTGTCGCTGCAAGAGCTCGGGCGCTGCGCCCACGATCACATGCATGTTGGCGATCTTGCGGGCAATCAGCGAGGAATCGGCAAGGGTGGAGATGCGCAGGGCCACGTCGATGCCTTCATCGACCAGGTCGACATAGCGATCCTCCAGCCGCAGATCGAGCGTCACCTTGGGATATTTGCGCAGGTACTCAAAGATCGCCGGGGCCAGCGTATCCTCGCCGAAATTGCGCGGCGCCGACACGCGCAGCAGCCCGCGCGGTTCCGCCGTTTGATCGGTAATGGTGGCGTCCAGATCGTCCAGTTGCTGCAGCAACGCGCTGGCTTCGCGGTAATAGCCTTCCCCCGCCTCGGTCAGGCTGAGCTTGCGGGTGGTCCGGTTCATCAACCGCACACCCAGATAGTCTTCAAGATCGGTCACATACTTGCTCAGGAGCGCCTTGGAGCGACCATGCTGCCTTGCTGCGGCGGAAAAACCACCTGAATCAAAGACTTGGACGAATGCGCGAATGCGTGCGAGGTCCTGCGTCATGGCATTCCGTTCACCAGATCATTGCAATCAAGTCATAACTCACCTGCAACAAGTGAACAATATCCGGTATTGGTCGTTCCACGATTAACGATAGACTGTAACCGCAATCGACGCGCACAAGGAGTTCGGACTATTTTCCCACTCATGTCCAGACCCTCATCCCGTTCCACGCTCTACAAGTTGATCCAGGCCGGTCAGCTTGCCCACCGCGCGCTGCTCCTGCCCCTGGCCGAGCGCGGCCTGGAGCCCGGCGATGATGCTATCCTGTTCGAACTTGGCCGCGCCGGCAGAACCGAGACCGAACTGGCCGCCGAACTGGGTCTGCCGGAGGCGAACCTGGCCGCCCGGCTGTCGCGGTTGATCGATCGGGGCCTGGTGGTGCGCCAGGCAGTCGGTCCCGAGCTGGCCGCCGGCATCGCCCTCAGCGAACGGGGCGTCCGCATTCGCAACGGCCTTGCAGATCACTGGACCCAGCTCGAAGAGGCGCTGATGGGTGAGCTCAAGCCCAGGCAGCGCAAGAAACTGGGCGAGCGCCTCAAGCGTTTCGTTGATCTGCTCACTCTGTGACGCCCAGCCCAACGAGTCATTCAGCTTGGGTTCAGGCGCCAGGGTGTTTTCTGTCGACACGGGCAGGCAATGCCCAACAGGGATAAGGAGATCAACAATGGCTTTGAGTAACAAACTCATGGCAGGCGGCCTCGCCATCCTGGCACTGGTTGCCACGACAGCTGCGGCGACCGCTGCACCCGCTTACGCGACCAGCAATGTCAATGTGCGCTCCGGCCCGTCGACCGGCTATAGCGTTGTGGACACGCTGCGCCGTGGCGAGCGGGTCGACGTCCAGCAGTGCCGCGGCAGCTGGTGCTATGTGGAAAAGCGCGGCCCCGATGGCTGGGTCTCGGCCAATTATCTGTCGCGCGGCGGCCATGGCGGCTGGAATGGTGGCAATGGCCGCTGGGATGACGACAACTGGGGCAGATCCGAAGAGCGTCGTGTAGGGAAAGCGCGTCCGCCGCGCCCGCCTTACTGGAATCCGCGTCCGCCGCGCCCCTACCCCGTCTATCCCGGTCACCATCGCAATTCGGGCAGCAATGTCTGCGTCAATGGCCCCAATGGCTACTTCTGCATCGGCAACTAGCCGCCCCTTCAGCGCCGCCCCCCGGGGCGGCGTTTCTATTCGACCTTGAGCCGGTCCACATCGATGCCGCGCTGCTCGAGCGGCGCGCGCAGGCGGCGGCTGAGATATTCGTTGAGCCCGTAGCTGACGAGGGCGCCCAGCACCATGGTTATGGCAAAGCCGCGCATGCCGTCCTGGTTGGCCGCCACGACCGCCGAGAACAGCGTCACCCCGCCGGCTCCCAGCAGCACCCAGTTCTTCCGTTCGCCGGCCACGCGCATGTTATGCGCCCCCGAATGCAGCAGGTCGCGCAATTCGGTGTCGCTCATCGCCGCCAGGTCCTTGTTGCTGCGCTCGCGTCGAATCGTCTCGATATAGGCATCCACCCGCCGCATGGTCAGCGAGTCCTTGCTGTTGCCACGCTTGCCGCGCGTCAGAAAGGTCCAGCCTCCGCCCACGAGCAGCAGTACCAAACCGATTTCCAGCAACCAGATCATGCCAAGTTCCTCCAGGTTGACCCTGACATGCCCTTCCCGGCCGCACACTTCAAGGCCCCAGGGCGCCGGGCAGTGTGCCGGTCCCGATGATCTCAACGGCCATCTGCTGCGTAACAGAGCCAACCACGATGCCCGGAGCCAGCCATAATGACCAAATATCTCATCCTCTACGGTGCCTGCGCCCTGATCTTTTTCCCGCTCGATTTCGTCTGGCTGTCCACCATGGGCAAGGGCTTCTATCAGCGTGAGCTGGGCGATCTGCTGCTGCCCAATCCCAATATGGTGATCGCCGGGCTGTTCTACCTGGCCTATCTGGTGGGCGTCGTCGTGCTGGTCGCCGGCCCGGCCGAAGGCGATGTGCTCAAGGCGCTGGCCATGGGTGCGGTACTCGGCTTTGTTGCCTATGGCACCTATGACCTGACCAATCTGTCCACCGTGAACGGCTTCACCCCCGCCGTTGCGGCGGTCGACATGGCCTGGGGCACGGCCCTGACCGCCGTCAGCGCCGCCGGGGCCGTGTGGCTGGGCCGGCTGGTCGGCTGATCACTCCCGTCCGGGCAGGATCGGGCTGTCGGCAATTCTGACCCGCTTGACCCGTTCGCGCGCCATCACCACCAGGCCCGCCGCCACCACGATGCCGGCGCCCAGCAGCGAAATCGGGTCGATGAAATGGCCAAAGACCACCATGCTCAGCACGATGGCCCATGGCAGCGCAAAATAGTTGAACGGCTGCACCGTGCTGGCCGGCGCCATCGAGAGCGCATAGATCATCAGCCCGTGTCCCAGGCAGGTCGTCACCATCATGGTGGCGACCAGGGCCAGGTCCGGCCAGGCCATCGGCTCCCAGAAGAAGATCCCCACCCCGCTCGACAGCACCAGCCCGATGATCCCGGTATAGGCCAGGCTGGTGCTGGCGCGGTCATATTGGCTGACCTTGCGGGTCAGCACGATATAGAGCGAATAGAGCGTGGCCGAGATCATCGCAAAGCCGACGCCCCAGTCCAGCGGCAGGCCGCCGGGCCGCACGATGATCAGCGCCCCGGCAAAGCCCACCGCCACCGCGACGAAGCGGAACGCCCCGACCTTCTCCCCCAGCAGGGGAATCGAAAACAGCGTCACCAGCAGCGGATACACCGAAGAGATGGCCTGCAGCTCGCCCAGTGGCACTGTTCTCAGCGCCAGCGCGAAGAACCAGATCTCGATGATCAGCAGCGCCCCCCGCAGCATCTGCCAGCCCGGCACCCTGGACGACAGCGCACGCCGCAATCCCCCCTGGCGCATCACCAGGAACAGCGCGAACAGCGCAAAGCCCCAATAGCGCATCATGGTCACCTGAAACGGCGAATAGCTCTGCACCAGATGCTTGGAAATGGCGTCCTGCACCCCGAACACCACGATGGTGAACAGGGTCAGCGCAATGGCCCGGCCGACATTATCGGTCCGGTGATCGATCGAAGCTATGGACATGGAACGGTGTCACGCCTGAAAATGCTGCACCCCGGCTCAAGGACGATCCGGGGTCCATAGCGCTACCGCAAACCGCGGCCTTTGGCCATGGCGCCGCGCTGCTGCCGCAGGCTGTCAGCACGGTCGGGGCAAGCTGCACCCGCCGCTCTCCCGCCATATCCCCATCCACGCATTGAACAATCCAGCCAAAGCGGCCTATGGTCCGCCCATCAGGTCCAAGTTCCCAGCATGATCCAGCCAGCCACCCCTTCTTCGCCCCTTCCCATCGCCCTTGTGACCGGCGCGGGCGACCGCATCGGCGCCGCCATCGCCAGGGCCCTGGCCGGCGCTGGCCATGCCGTGATCATCCATTATCGCTCCGATGCCGAGGGCGCGGCGCAGGTGCGCGACGCCATAACCGCCGCCGGCGGCACCGCTGCCATCGCCCAGGCCGATCTGGCCGACCGGACCCAGCGCGCCGGTCTCATCGCCCAGGCCGCGCGCCATTTCGGCCCCCTCACCGCCCTGGTCAACAATGCCTCGGTGTTTGATCCCGACAGCGCCTTCGATCTTGACGAAGCCCTCTGGGATCGCCACTTCGCCATTCATGCCGAAGCCCCGATCTTCCTCGCCCGCGATTTTGCCACCCAGCTCCCGGCCGGCGCCAGGGGCAATATCGTCAACATCATCGATGAGCGCGTGCTGCACCCGGCCCCGGCCTATTTCAGCTACACCCTCTCCAAATCCGTGCTCTGGACCGCCACGCGCACGCTGGCCCAGTCCATGGCGCCGGCCATTCGCGTCAACGCCATCGATCCCGGCCCGGTCCTGCCGCATTCCCGACAGGATCAGGCGGCCTTCGATGCCGGCGTGCAGCAGCTGCCGCTGCAAACCCATGCCGGCCCGGATGAGATTGCCGAGGGCGTACTGATGCTGCTCAATACCCCTTCCATGACCGGCCAGATGCTGGCACTCGACGGCGGCCGCCATCTCGAATTCCCCGATCGCCGCGCCCCCACGCCCCGCTCATGACCGACGACACGCCCACCACCCCGCCGCCCAGCGGCCCCGCCGTCATTCGCGATTTCGTGCGCACCCTGCCCGCTGCGCCCGGCGTCTATCGCATGCTCGATGCCGAGGGCGCGGTGATGTATGTGGGCAAGGCCCGCAACCTCAAGGCCCGCGTCACCAATTACACCCGCCCCGAAGGGCTGGAAATCCGCCTCCAGCGCATGATCGCCGCGACGGTCAGCATGGAGTTCGTGCGCACCGAGACCGAATCCGAAGCGCTGCTGCTCGAAGCCAACATGATCAAGCGGCTCAAGCCGCGCTACAATGTGCTGCTGCGCGACGACAAGAGCTTCCCCTATATCCTGATCACCGGCGATCACGAGGCGCCCGAGCTGACCAAGCATCGCGGGTGATCAGGATATAGGGGAAGCAAGGGCGATTATTTCGGCCCCTTCGCCTCGGCCACCGCCGTCGCCCGCACCATTGCCAGCCTGCAGAAGGCGTTTCTCCTCCGCAATTGCAGTGACAGTTTTTACGCCGCCCGCACCCGCCCCTGCCTGCAGTTCCAGATCAAGCGCTGCGCTGCTCCCTGCACCCGCGAGATCAGCCTGGAAGGCTATGCCGGCCTGGTCGAAGACGCCCGCCAGTTCCTCTCCGGCAAATCGCAGAAGGTGCGCGACCACCTGCAGGCCGACATGACCGCCGCCGCCGAAAACCTCGATTTCGAGCGCGCCGCGCTGATCCGCGACCGCCTGGGCGCCCTGGCCCTGGTGCAATCGCAGGGCGACGCCACCGCCCGCTCGGTCGAGGAAGCCGACGTCTTTGCCATTCACCACGAGGGCGGCCAGTTCTGCGTCCAGGTCTTCTTCTTCCGCGCCTTCCAGAACTGGGGCAATTACCCCTATCGTCCCCGCGCCGATTCAAGCCTCTCCGACGCCGAAGTGCTCGAGGCGTTCATCGGCCAGTTCTACGAAAACCGCACCCCGGCGCGGTTGGTGCTCATCAGCCACGAACTGACCGAGCCCGAGCTTATGGCCGAGGCCCTGGCCAGCCGCGCCGGCCGCAGAATTGCCATCGAAGTGCCCAAGCGCGGCGAAAAGCGCGACCTGGTCAACCACGCCCTCAACAATGCCCGCGAGGCGCTTGGCCGCCAGCTCGCCGAAGGCGCCACCAACCGCAGCCTGCTCGAAGGGGGCGCCGAAACCTTTGGCCTCGATTCCGTGCCGCGCCGCATCGAGACCTATGACAACTCCCATATCTCGGGCACCAATATGGTCGGCGCCATGGTGGTGGCCGGCGAGGAAGGCTTTTCCAAAAAGCACTACCGCACCTTCAACATCAAATCCGACATCGCCGCCGGCGACGATTTCGGCATGATGCGCGAAGTGCTGACCCGCCGCTTTACCCGCCTCACCAATGACAGTGACAGCGACGCCGAGGACGAAGCCACCGGCATGCCCGATTGGCCCGACGTGGTCTTCATCGATGGCGGTGCCGGCCAGATGAGCGCCGTGCGCGGCGTCATCGCCGAAATGAACCTGCCCAAGCAGGTCACCTTCATCGGCATCGCCAAGGGCGAGGAGCGCGACGCCGGCCGCGAGAAATTCTTCATGGAAGGCCGCGACGCCTTCATGCTGCCCCACCGCGACCCGGTGCTCTATTACGTCCAGCGCCTGCGCGACGAAGCCCACCGCTTCGCCATCGGCACCCACCGCGCCAAGCGCAAGAAGGAGCAGATTTCCAATCCGCTCGACGAAATCGACGGCATCGGCCCCACCCGCAAACGCAGCCTGCTCGCCCATTTCGGCTCAGCGAAGGCCGTCGGCCGCGCCAGCCTCACCGACCTGCAAGCCGTCCCCGGCATTTCAGGCGCCATGGCGCAGCTGATCTATGATCATTTCAATCGGGCGGGGTGAGGGGCTGAGGCACGTCTGGGGCCGGTAGCGACTGTCGGCTTTCGGATCGCGAAGATCGAACAGCTGCCGGTTGGCGGCGTTCAAGCTGAGGGCAACTCCCGACCCCATTGCGGTCATTCCGGAAGACCAACGTGAGGCCCGAAAGCGGTCAGACGCGCTAAATTATCCCTGGCGTGCGGTAGATTTCCTGAGGTGAAAACCGGGTGGCACGCGTCTGCAGAAGGCCATAGTTGCACAGTTCCACAAATGGAGCTGACAATGACACTACTTGACGGAAAAGTGGCAATTATAACGGGCGCAAGCTCGGGCATTGGGAAGGCAGCGGCGATGCTGTTTTCCGCACATGGTGCGGCGGTGGTGCTTGTCGCACGCCGAGAACACTCTCTAAACTCAGTAGTCGATGAAATCCGGGCAATAGGCGGTCGGGCGATTGCTGTCGCAGGCGATGTCAGCGACGCGCGCACCCATCTGGATGCCGTAACCAGTGCACATGCCAAGTTTGGCGGATTACATATCGCCTTCAACAATGCAGGGCTTGTCGGAACCACACAGCCGCTGGCCGAGGTCGAGCCTGAGAATTGGGCGAAAGTGATGGCGGTTAACCTGACCGCAGCTTTTTTGGGCGCGAAGGCGCAGATTCCAGCCATGTTGGAGGTCGGCGGCGGAACGCTCGTTTTCACTGGCAGCTTCGTTGGCAACAGCGTAGGGCTGCCCGGCATGGCGCCCTATGGCGTAGCCAAAGCCGGCCTGATGGGTCTTGTCCGTGGTATTACCGCAGACTATGCCGCCCAAGGTATACGCGCCAATGCCCTATTACCGGGCGGAACGGCGACCGACATGGCTGGTGATGCGGCCCAGCGTGAGTGGGCCGCGGGCCTTCACGCCATGAAGCGGATCGCTCAACCCCAAGAAATTGCCCAGGCCGCGCTTTTCCTTGCGAGCGATATGTCTAGCTTTGTTACAGGTTCGGCGCTTTGGGCCGATGGTGGTAATGCCGCAGTGAAGATGTAATCCTGATCCAGGACTGGCAGCTTGGGTGCTATATCGTCTGAAAGCCGCCAGTCCCCTTCCACCCCAATCAGGCCGTCGGTGTGGCGGTCCGGCAATGTGCCGCTTTCGGGCAGCCGCAAACGCCGCGCGAACGGCCAAAATGGGGCGCATTTCCGCCGGGCCGCTCTCGCCCCTTAAACTGTCGGTCGCTCCTCCGCCCCTTCCGGCCATCAACGCATGGCGTAAACGCCGGCTTTGCAGTCAAAATCCATAGTCGTTGGAAAATCATGCTACATTATCGGGACGATTTGGCGCGAAGTTGGAACGATAATCTGCAGCTGGGTTTGTTTGCTATCTCGACGCCGGATAATCGTGGGTCGAGAGGTAAGCAATGAAGATAGTTGAGACAGAGGACCTGTGGGTCCTGAGCCAGAGTCGTCGCTTGACGATCCCGCAGGTCAAGGCTGCAGCAGCTGAAATTTGTCTGCAGATTGATGCCGAAATTAGTCGCTTGGGCATGAACGCGCATGACCCGTGGGTTTTTGTCTCGGTCAATTTGCCCAAGGACGGCAAGACGCTGTTTGACTGGCGGTGTTGCAGGCCGATTTCCAAGCCCGCGTCCTATGGTGGTTCTTTTGAGTTACTGCATCTTGAGCCGATCATGGTGGCGGCCCGAATGCATCAGGGTCCGATCCGGACACTCTTCACGCAAGGTTATGCTCCCCTTGTGAAGGCGATCGAAGAGTCCCGCCATGAGTTTTCTGGCGAAAGCAGGGAACTCTACCATCGTTACGACGGTCCAAAGGCGGGCTACCAGAAGATAGAAATCCAGTTTGGCTTGGCATACTGATCCTGGGCCATAGCGTGA
>CAXBKI010000058.1:0-10092 GCA_963975955.1 uncultured Devosia sp. | reverse complement strand
ACACGATCAGCGTCCCTATCAGCCACCACGATCGGGCCGACGGTCCGTCAGGTCCGTCCAGCGCCGTGCTGAGCATGGCGAATTTTGCCAGGAAGCCGGAAAGCGGCGGCAGTCCGGCCAGCAGCAGACAGCAAATGCCGAAGCTGATGCCCAGAAATGCGGTGCTCGCGGGAATGATCAGGCCAGGATCCTGTGGCTGAGGCTCCTCTTCCTCTTCCCTCTCCCCGAAGGCCTCCATGGTCACCGCCAGCACGTCCGCACCGACGATGCGCGAGCGCTCGATGATCTCTATCAGCAGGAACAGTGCACCGATCGCAAAGGTCGAGACCACCAGGTAGAACAGAGCGCCGCTCATGACGGCAACGCCACCAAAGCCAATGCCTGCCAGCAGCGTGCCCGACGAGACCAGCACGAGATAGCTGGCCAGGCGCATGCTGGTCTGGGCGGCCAGTACGCCCACCGTGCCAAAGGCCAGGGTAGCGATGCCGCCGATGAACAGCACATTGTGGCTGAAACCCAGCACGCCGCCCGCCTCGGCGGCGAACAGCAGATAGGAAAGTCGCAAAAGGGCGTAGACGCCGACCTTGGTCATGATGGCAAACATCGCCGCCACGGGCGCGGTGGCGACCGAATAGGCGCCGGGGAGCCAGAAGCTGATGGGCCACATGCCCGCCTTGATGAGGAAGGTCAGGCCCAGCAGGCCCAGCCCGGCATCGAGCAGTGGCCGGTCAGCGGCAGCAATCTGCGGAATGCGGACGATCAGGTCGGCCATGTTGAGGGTGCCGGTGATCCCGTAAATCAGCGCTGCACTGATCAGGAACAGGAACGAGGCGACGAGATTGACCGCGATGTAGTGAAGGGCGGCCTTGACCCGGGCGGTACCGCTACCATGCAGCAACAGCCCGTAGGAGGCGGCCAGCATCACCTCGAAAAACACGAATAGGTTGAACAGATCCCCCGTGAGGAACGCGCCGTTCAGCCCCATCAGCAGCAGTTGCAGGGTCGCGGGAAAATTCGCACCTGCGCTGTACCAGCGGGCCAGAGAAAAGGTCAGCGTCGCCATGCCCAAAATACTGGTGACCAGCACCATGAGCACCGAGAGACGATCGGCCACCAGTACGATGCCGAACGGCATGGGCCAGTTTCCCAGCGCATAGGTCTTGATCAGTTCGGAATCAGACGGGCCCAGATGCACCGTCGGAATGACGAGCAGCAGCGCACAGCACACCAGCAGCGCCGTTGCCGTGAGGCTGATGACGATCTTGAACGTGCTGAAGCGGTCATCGATCAGGGTGACGAGAATGGCGGTGGCCAGCGGCAGCAGGATGGGAAATATGACCAGGTGGTCCAGAAAATTCATGGCTTCATTCCCTGCCATCCACATGGTCAGTGCCGGTAAAGCCCCGGGCTGCCAGGATGACCACCAGAAACAGCGCGGTCATGGCAAAGCCTATGACGATGGCCGTCAGCACCAGTGCCTGCGGCACCGGGTCGGCATAGGCCGAGAGGTCCTTGTTGGCATGGTCAAGCACGGGGGCCGCGTCGACCCGCAACCGCCCCATGCTGAAGATGAACAGGTTCACCGCATAGGAAATCAGCGAGAGCCCGATAATGACCTGGAAGGTACGCGGTCGCAGCACGAGATAGACCCCGGAAGCGGTCAGTACGGCAATGGCGATCGACAAGACCGGTTCCATCAGCGGACCTCCTGGCTGCCGGCTTCGCCATTGCGCACGGTAGCGGTGCGGCGCGCTGCCCGGGACAAGCGTGGAGAACGAATGGACTGGTGCGCCAGTGCAATCAGGATCAGCACGGTGGAGCCGACCACGAGCAGGAAGACTCCCAGATCAAACAGCAGCGCCGACGCAAGCGGCACGCGGCCGATCCAGGGGATGTCGACGTACTGAAAATAGGTGGTGAGGAAGGGATAGCCGAAAATCCAGGCGCCCAGACCGGTCAACAGGGCGATGGCCAGGCCCGAACCAATCCAGATAACGGGCAGGATGCGCAGGCGATCCTCGACCCAGCGCGTGCCGCCGGCCATATATTGCAGGATAAACGCGATAGACATGGTCAGCCCGCCGACGAAACCGCCGCCGGGCAGGTCGTGCCCGCGCATGAACAGATAGACGGCCACCACCATGATGACCGGAAACAGCCACTGCATGATCAGTGAGGGCACGAGCAGGTAGGCCGCAATGGTGTCGCCCGGGTTGCGTTCCGGGCGATCCTGGTCGAAGGCATTCTGCGCCAATTGCTGCTGCGGCTTGCCGACGCTCTCGGAGGCCGGGCGGAACCGGCGCAGCAACGCAAACACGGTCAGGGCCACTACACCCAGCACGGCGATTTCCCCCAGCGTGTCGAATGCGCGGAAGTCCATCAGCATGACATTGACGACGTTGGTGCCGCCGCCCTGGCTATAGGCGTTGTCGAGAAAGAACTCGGAAATGCCCTCGACTGCCGGGCGGGTCATGATCAGATAGGAAGCCAGGCCAAGGCCAAGGCCGGCCACCGCCGCAACGATCATGTCCCGGTAACGCCGCACGCCGTCGCGAATGCGCGCATCCATGGAGACAGTCGGCAGGCGCTGCGGCAGCCAGCGCAGGCCGAGCAGGATCAGCACCGTCGTGGCGATTTCCACCACCAGCTGGGTCAGCGCCAGGTCGGGAGCGGAGAACCAGACAAAGGTCATGCAGGTGACAAGGCCGGCACCGCCCAGCAGGATCATCGCCGCAAAGCGGTGAAACTTGGCCTGGTAGGCAGCCGCCAGGGCACAGGCCCCGCCCACCAGCCACATCAGGGCAAACACCGGGTCGAACGCAGTGGTCGGCGCCACCAGCGGACCGACGCGGTTCCACAGCGGCAGCGCGCCCACGGCGATGGCGAGCGTCACGATGATCAGCAGTTGCGGCTGCAGCCTCCGGGTTCCCGACCAGGCGCTCAATATCCGGGCCCAGCGCCAGGTCACCGTGACCAGCACCTTTTCGAAGATGCGCTGGCCGCGGAAGCGGTGCAGCAGCGGCGTGCCATCGCGCTCAGATGTCAGATAGCGGTAGAGCGCAATATAGAGCAGCACACCGCCGACCAGGGCAATAATGCTCATCATGAGCGGCAGGTTGAAGCCGTGCCAGATCGAGAGGCTGTAGTAGGGCGTATCGTCGCCAAGCACGGCGGTGACGGCTGCGGCCAGATAAGGCCCCACGGTG
Organism: uncultured Devosia sp.; assembly: GCA_963975955.1. Classification (GTDB taxonomy): domain Bacteria; phylum Pseudomonadota; class Alphaproteobacteria; order Rhizobiales; family Devosiaceae; genus Devosia. The sequence goes on along the minus strand of CAXBKI010000058.1, from coordinate 6,886 downwards.
ATGCCCGGGATGATGCCGACGGCCAGGCAGATCAGCACCAGGAACTCGATTGGCCGTCGCATCAGCGCGGGTGGCTCATGCGGGACGCGGTCGATTGTTTCCGGCGGTGGACCGAAAAACACTCCGTGCACGAAACGCAGCGAATAGGCGACGCTGAACATGCCGGCAATGGTGGCTCCGATGGGCAGGGTCAGGTTGACGAACGCATTGGGGTCGAACTCCGCCGTTTCGGTGAAGAACATTTCCTTGGACAGAAAGCCGTTCAGCAGCGGCACACCGGCCATGGCGGCGCTGGCGATCATGGCCAGCGTCGCGGTGAAGGGCATGAAATGGTACAGTCCGCTGAGCCGTCGGATGTCGCGCGTGCCGGTTTCGTGATCGATGATCCCGGCGGCCATGAACAGCGAGGCCTTGAAGGTGGCGTGATTGGCGATGTGGAAGATTGCAGCGACCAGGGCAAGTGGCGTGCTCATGCCCAGCAGCGTTGTGATCAGGCCAAGATGGCTGATCGTGGAATAGGCCAGCAGACCCTTGAGGTCGCGCTGGAACAGGGCGGCATAGGCACCGATCATCAGGGTGATGAGGCCGGCGAAAGTGACGATCCAGAACCAGCCGTCCGTCCCCGACATTACCGGCCAGAACCGCACCAGCAGGAAGACACCCGCTTTCACCATAGTGGCTGAATGCAGATATGCCGAGACCGGGGTGGGAGCGGCCATGGCATGGGGCAGCCAGAACTGAAACGGGAACTGGGCACTCTTGGTCATGGCGCCCAGCAACATCAGGATCAGCGCCACGTTATAAAGGTCGTGGCTGCGAATGATGTCTCCCGAGGCCAGGATGACGTCCAGATCGTAGCTGCCAACGATGTGGCCGATGACCAGCAGGCCGACAAACAGCGCCAGGCCGCCCGACGCGGTTACGATCAGCGCCATGCGAGCGCCATCGCGGGCATCGCTGCGATGGTGCCAGTAGCCGATCAGCAGAAAGGAGATGACGCTGGTCAGCTCCCAGAAAATGGCCAGTTGGATGATGTTGCCCGCCGTGACCAGTCCAAGCATGGCGCCCATAAAGGCCAGCAGAAACGCGAAAAACCGGGGCACGGGGTCCTTCGGCGACATGTAGTAGCGCGTGTAGAGCACCACCAGAAAGCCGATGCCGGTGATCAGCACGCAAAACAGCCAGGCAAACCCGTCCATGCGCAGGACCAGGTTCAGCCCCAGTGACGGCAGCCACTCTATTTCGTGTCGAACCACGCCGCCGTTGGCGACATGGGGATAAAACGACAGGGTGATCGCCAGTAAGCCAAGCGACAGAATGCCCGAGAGCCACGCCTCTGAATTCCGTGCATTTGCCTTGAAAGTTGCAGCTATGAGCGCCGTCACGAAGGGCGCAGCGACGATGGCTATGAGCAACTGAGACAATGGCATTATCGCTTGAACGTCTCCCGGCGGATGAAAGGGATGCAGCGGCAGATTCGTGCGCGCGTGGTTACATTAGTGAAGACTGGCGGAGAAATGATCAAGCGTTGAAAACCGCAGTCGGGCGTCAACGAGCACACCTAAAGCCTTCCCGTCATTGTGACTTTCTGACGCGGAGCAGCCAAGGACAGCCCCGTGCAGCAATCTGAGTGCCTATCCGGACCTGGCGGGGTTCGATCGCCGGCTTATCCGATCATCAGATGGCGGATCTGGGTGTAGTCGAGCAATGATTGCATCGATAGATCCGAGCCATAGCCGGAATTCTTGACGCCGCCATGCGGCATCTCGGTGGCCATGACACCATGGGTGTTGATCCAGGTGACACCGTATTCGAGGGCATTGGCCAGCCCCATGGCGGTTGCCGTGTCGCGGGACCAGACCGACGAGCCCAGCCCGTATTCGGAGTTGTTGGCCCAGCCCAGGGCCGACTGCGGATCATCGAACGGCGTGATGCTCAGCACGGGTCCGAACACCTCCTTCTGCACGATCTCGGCATCAATGGGGGCGGCAACCAGCGTCGGGGCGAAAAAGTACCCGCCGCCTGTCTCGGCCGTGCTCCCCTGCATCACATCGGCGCCGGCGCGGCGGGCGCGGCTGACAAAGCCGTCAACGCGTTCGAGCTGGCGGGCGCTGATCACGGGGCCGAATTCAACATCATCGCGCTCAGGACGGCCATATACCAGCGAGCCAATCATAGTCTCGAGCTTGTCGGTGAGCGCCTGGGCCACATTGGCCTGGACGAAGATGCGGCAGGCGGCGGTGCAATCCTGACCTGCATTGTAGAAACTGGCCTCGCGCAGCGTCTCGACCAGCTTGTCGAGGTCGGCGTCCTCGCAAACGATGACCGGGGCCTTGCCGCCAAGTTCGAGATGGGTGCGCTTGATCATCGGGCCGGCGGCCGCCTGCAGCACCGCGCGACCGGTGCGAACATCACCGGTAAGCGAGATCATGCGGACGGTGTCGTGCGAAATGAGGCGCTGGCCGACGTCAGGGCCATTGCCGCAGATAACGTTGACGACGCCGGGCGGCAGCACCTCGGCAAAAATTCTGCCCAGCTCCAGCAGGCTCAGGGGCGTCAGCTCGCTCGGCTTGATGACGACGGCATTGCCCGCCGCGATGGCCGGCGCAATTTTCCAGGCCGACATGAGCAACGGGTAGTTCCAGGGCGCAATCTGCGCCACCACACCGACCGGATCGCGCCGGATCAGGCTGGTGAGCGCAGGGGATCGGTAATTGCCTGCAGCAGGCGCGGGCATATTGCGCACTGCAGTGGCGTAGAAACGGAAGACATCTGCGACATTGGCCAGTTCGCCGGCTTTGACGAAGCGCAGCGGTTTGCCGGCATTACGCGATTCAACATTGGCCAGGATATCGGCGCGTTCTTCGATCAGGTCGGCGATCCGCCACAGGGCCGCGCTGCGCTGCTTGGGCGTGGTCTGCGCCCAGCCTTTATAGGCGGCGTCGGCTGCGGCCACGGCAGCGTCGATCTGTGCCGGACTGGCGGTAGCCACTTCAGCCAGCGGTGTGCCAAGGGCCGGCTCGAAAGCGATCTCCACCGCCCCCTGCCCCTGCACGAACTCTCCGTTGATAAACAGCCTCGTCTCAAAATCACTCACGCTGTCAACTCCGTTGCTGGCTTTGGCCGATAGTCGGTACGAGCGGCCTGTCCGACAAATCGCCAGAAGGCCAGATCATGCGGGCGCTCCCCCGGACGCCACTCCGGGTGCCACTGTACCGCAAAAACCGGCGCCACGGTGGCCGTGGCGGCGATGGCCTCGATCACATCGCCCGGGCCTGTCGCATTGACGGCCAGACCAGGCGCCAGGCGATCAATGGCCTGAAAATGGACGCTGTTGACCATCAGCCTATCGCCGCCGGTGGCCGTGAACAGAGCGGAATTGGGCACCACCTCGATCGTGTGCGCATGAGCGAACATGGCTTCGAGACCCGCATCGTCGGCCGCATGATGCACCCCTGCCCCTGCCCCGGCCCCGGCGCGCATGTCGCGCAGCGTGCCGCCCATTGCCACGTTGATTTCCTGCAGGCCACGACAAATGCCGAACACCGGTTTGGCGGCGGCGATGGCGGCATGAATCAGCGCCATGCTGAACCGGTCACGGGCGGAGTCGACAGGGGCCTGCCCCGGCCTGTCGGAGCCATAATGGCTCGGCTCGATGTTGGAATTGCTGCCGGTGAGCAGAACCGCATCAAGGCGCTCGACGATGCTGGCGGCGTTCCCGGCGGGCTGTTGGGATGGAATCAGCAGCGGCACGGCGTGCGCAAATAGCTCGACGCCATCGATATAGCGCTGCTTGACGATCTGCGCCGCTTCGCCTTCCACAGCGCGCTCGCAGGCGATAACGCCGATAACCGGGTGATGTTCAACCATGTCGGGCCTGGTCCTTCCGCATCCGGGTCGGGGCCTCCCTAAAGGACCGCGCACCTGCTAGGCTATCGCTATGACATACAAAAAACTCCGCGGACAGGCATGAGCAACGAATTGAACAACGGCGCCAATATCGTCGACTGGCTGGATCAGAACCCGCAGGTAGAAGTGCTGCACACGGCAGTCGTCGATCTCAACGGCATTATGCGCGGCAAGCGTATTCCTATCGATCAGGCCCGCCGCATTGCCGATAATGGCATTCGCATGCCGCTTTCGATTGTGGGCGTAGACGTGTGGGGCGAGGATATTGTGGGCAATCCGATGGTCTTTACCAGCGGCGACGCCGATGGCATCTGCAGTCCCACCGGACGGGGTGCCCTGCCGATCAACTGGACCACTCGTCCCAGCGCGATGATCCCGCTCTGGCTGTTTGAGGACGCGCGCACGCCCTTCCTGGGTGACCCGCGCCAGGCGCTTGCCCATGTGGTGCGTCGCTTTGCCGAGCAGGGACTGACGCCCGTTGTCGCTACCGAGCTTGAATTCTACCTGGTGGACCCGGAAGCCGATTCCGCCCGTCCCCCGATCTCGCCCTATACCGGCAAGCGGCTGGATTCTGACGCCATTCTCTCGCTCGACGAGCTGGAGGATTTCGGCGAGTTCTTTCGCGATGTCTATCTGCAATGCGAGCAACAGAACGTGCCCGCCGATACGGCCGTTGCGGAAAATGGCATCGGCCAGTTCGAGATCAATCTGCTGCACAGCTCCGATGCCCTCAAGGCGGCGGACGACGCTGTGCTGTTCAAGCGGATCGTCAAGGGTGTGGCCCGCAAGCACAAGCTGGTCGCCACCTTCATGGCCAAGCCCTATGGCGGGCGCTCGGGCAATGGCTTTCACGTCCATTTCAGCCTCAACGACGCCGCCGGGATCAACGTGTTCGACGACGGCACCGAGACCGGCTCGGATGTGATGCTTCACGCCGTGGGCGGGTTGTTGTCGGGAATGGCGGAATCCACGCTGCTGTTCGCGCCGCACTTCAACTCCTATCGCCGCCTGCGCCCCGATACGCATGCGCCAAGCGCCGTATCCTGGGGTTATGAAAATCGCACCACCGCCGTGCGCATTCCCGGCGGCAATCCCAAGGCACGCCGCATCGAGCACCGTGTTTCGGGCGCCGATGCCAATCCCTATCTGGTGCTGGCCGGCATTCTGGGCGCGGCCCTGGTGGGCATCGAAGACGAGATGAAGCCGCCCAAGCCCTTCAAGGGTCGCGCCTATTCCGAACGCTTGCCCAAGCTCCCGGCCGACTGGGCCTCGGCAGTCAACGCTTTCGAAGATGGGGACATGATCCCGCGCATTTTCGATCAGACGCTGCACTCGATGTTCGTGGCCTGCAAACGCCAGGAAATCGCCGGCTTTGCCTCCCAGGTCACCGATCTGGAATTCAGCGCCTATCTGGAGATCGTGTGATGGCTTCACCTACTTACGCCGGCGATGGCAGTTACCCGCCCAGCTATTATGCCGCCTCGCGCGCCATCACCCGGCAGCCCGTTACCCTCAGGGGTGACGTTCAAGCCGATATCTGTGTGGTGGGCGCGGGCTATTCAGGCCTGTCTGCGGCCCTGCATCTGGCCGAACAGGGCTTCAAGGTCGTGGTGGTCGAAGGCGCCAGCGTCGGCTGGGGTGCCTCTGGCCGCAATGGCGGTCAGGTGGTCAACGGGCTCAATGCAAGCCTGAGCACGATAGGCAAGCGCTATGGCCAGCAAACCGCCAATTTTGTCGGCGGGCTGATCCAGGAGGGGGCCGGGATCATCTATGACTGGGTCGAGCGCTATGGCATCGACTGCGACTTGCGCCGCGGCAACATTTACGCCGCCTATACGCCGGCCCATATGCGTGATCTTGAGGCCAAGCAGGCGCTGTGGCGCAAGCACGGCATGGACGAGCATGAGATGCTCGACAAGGATGCGATCCGCCGCCACATCGGCAGCACTGTCTATGAGGGCGGTATGATCGACCATTCGGGCGGTCACATGCACCCGCTCAACCTCGCTTTGGGCGAAGCCCGGGCGCTTGAGGGTCTGGGTGGGGTAGTCTACGAACACTCGCCGGTCACCGGTGTCGATCAGAAGACCGCCACGGTCAGCACGGCACATGGGCGCGTGCTGGCCAAGACGGTACTGGTCTGCGGCAATGCCTATCTGGGCAATGTGGTCCCCGAGCTCACCGCGCGGGTGATGCCGGTGTCCACGCAGATGATGGCGACCGCGCCCCTTGGTAAAGAGCGGGCAGAGGCGCTGCTGCCCAGCGGGATGTGCGTGGAAGATGTGCGTTACATTCTCGATTACTTCCGGCTCAGCGCCGATCACCGGCTGATCTTTGGTGGCGGCGTCGTCTATGGCGGCACCGATCCGGCCGACGTCATCGCCAAGCTGCGCCCGAATCTGGACAAGGTGTTTCCCCAGCTGGCGGACGTGCAGATCGACTACGCCTGGAGCGGTAATTTTGCATTGTCGTTCTCGCGCGTACCGCAATTGGGTCGGCTGGGTGACAAGGTCTATTTCGCCCATGGCTATAGCGGTCACGGCGTCACCGGTTCGCACCTGTTCGGACGGATACTGGCAGAAGCCGTGGGCGGCGACCTGACACGGTTCGATACTTTCGCCAACCTGCCCTGGATACCCTTCCCCGGTGGCCGGATGTTCCGGGCACAGTATTCGACACTTGGTTCGTGGTGGTATGAGCTCAAGGACCGCATGGGGATCTAGCACCCAGCCCCACCAATGCGGTGTCGGCGCGCATCGCCGCCGGTTATCCCCAACGGAGAGCAAAGCATGAGCGCAGCAGATCAGGTGCCGGTCGATCCCGGCTTTGCGGCCAAGACTGCCGCAGTGGACGTGCTTGGCGAGATCGATCTGAGCGGCAAGACCGCCATTGTCACCGGTGGCTATAGTGGCATCGGGCTCGAGGTGGTGCGGGCGCTGGCGTCCCGTGGCGCCAGCGTGATCGTCCCGGTCAGGAC
>CAXBKI010000057.1:0-10150 GCA_963975955.1 uncultured Devosia sp. | reverse complement strand
TGCGGCGCTGGCCTGGGGCGCGTTCGACGCCGTGGCCAATGTGACGCCCGATTCCATCCACCATCCCACCACGATGGCGGCGCTGCGGGCGGGCAAGCACGTGTTCTGCGAAAAGCCGCTGGCCACCGACCATACCAAGGCCATGGAAATGACCGAGCTGGCCGAGCAGATGGGGCTGATCAACATGGTCAATCTCACCTATCGCAATGTCAGCCAGCTGCAGAAGGCCCGCGAGATCGTGCAGTCGGGCGCCGTGGGGACGGTCAAGCATTTCGAGGCAAGCTATCTGCAGAGCTGGCTGGTTTCCAAGGCCTGGGGCGACTGGCGCACCGAAAGCCAGTGGCTGTGGCGGCTGAGCAAGAAGCACGGCTCCAATGGCGTGCTCGGCGATATCGGCGTGCATATTCTCGATTTTGCCGCCTATGGCGCGGGCAGCGACTTCTCCAAGGTGTTCTGCCGGCTGGAAACCTTCGACAAGGCCGAGAACAACCAGATCGGCGAATATGACCTGGACGCCAATGACAGCTTCGCCATGACGGCCCAGCTCGAAAATGGTGCGCTGGGCGTGATCCATGCCACGCGCTGGGCGACCGGGCATTTCAACGAATTGCGGCTGCGGGTCTATGGCGAGCTGGGCTCGGTGGAAGTCCAGCACCGGCATGACTGGAGCAAGCTGCTGACCTGCCTGGGCGACGATGCGGAGACCGGCACTTGGACCGAGGTGGACGTGGATCCGGTCCCCACCAATTACATGCGCTTTGTCGAGGCCGTGCGGGCAGGCAAGAATCTGGAGCCCAGCTTCCGCCATGCTACCAATATCCAGACCGTGCTGGATCTGGCGACAGCTTCCGACAGGGACCGCTACGAACTGAAGGTGCCCTGAGCGCGCGCCCATGCCAATTGCCAGCGAAATGCCGAAGGCCCTGACCGCTGGTCGGGGCCTTTTCATGCAGGCTCAGGCGGCCTCTTCCGAGCGCAGCCGATAGGCGTCGACATTGTCTTCGGCGCGGCACCGCGGCGCTACGACATCGACGTCGTCATCGTCATGGGGATGATGATGGCCGCTATTGTGGCTGATGTCGGTTGCGCTATCGCAACGGCGCGCGGCAAGCGTGCTGGTTGCCATGACCGTGGCGAGCGTTGTTGCGAGAACGGTGGGATTCATTGTGCTTTCCTCAAGCCGATTGCCCCGTTTGTCAGCCCAGTAACGGGTGTGTCCCACGCCGGTTGCAGGCCGGCCGATCACAAAAACGACAGGCAGCACTGCAACCCGAGGCCATGGTGCGGAATTATCCCCGCAACGCATCTGACAGGAGCGTCAACTTCATGGGTATCATCTGGGCCATCATCATCGGCTTTCTGGCCGGCCTGATCGCGAAATGGATCACGCCAGGCGACAACAAGCCGAGCGGGTTCATCCTCACCACGGTGCTGGGCATTATCGGTTCGGTGCTGGCCACGGTGCTTGGCCAGGCCATCGGGCTTTATGGCCCCGGTGACGGGGCCGGCTTCATCGCCTCGATCATCGGGGCCATCATCGTGCTGCTGATCTGGGGCCAGCTGGCCCGTCGTCGCTAGTCGCGCCTGCAGCGCTTGAGAAAAAATGGGTGCCGCCTGGCACCCATTTTTTTGTGGACGGCGCTAGAGGTAGCGCTGCGCCACCGTGCCATGCTGGGTGCCGGCAAAGAGCCTGGCGCGTGCATCGTCATAGTGCAGCCACAGGCTTTCGTCCTGCAGTGAGGGCAGGGTTACCTGTTCGCCGCGATCCATCCCGGCCAGACCGGCATCGACCAGTTGCTCGGCCGTGATGAACAGTGACTTGTCGAAATTGTCGATCGAGACGCCGGCGGTTTCATAGAAATCGGTGACGGTGCCGGCCGGCAGAACGGCCTGCACCAGCACGCCGTCTTCCCTGGCTTCGTCGGCCACGCCCCGGCTGAAGGTCAGGACGAAGGCCTTGGTGGCGCTGTAGAGCGCGCTCATCGGCGAGGGGAAAAAGGCCATTACCGAGCCGACATTGACCACCGTGCCGGCGTTGCGGGCCCGCATGCCGGGCAGGGCGGCGCGGGTGAGGCGCATCAGCGCGGTGACGTTGAGGGTCAGGGTAGCGGCGGCATCGGCGTCGGACATGTCGGCGGTGGTGGCGAAGGGGCCCATGCCGGCATTGTTGACCAGCAGCGCGATGCTCTCGTCGCGCAGTACCTGCTCAACGCTGGCGATGCCGGCTTCGGCGGTCAGGTCGGCGGCCAGGCTGCGCACGGCAACGCCATGGGCCTGCTCAAGGTCGGCGGCAAGGGTGGAGAGCTTTTCGGCACGGCGCGCGACGAGGACGAGATCATAGCCGCGGGCGGCAAGGCGGCTGGCATAGATGGCGCCGATGCCGGAGGATGCGCCGGTGATGAGGGCGGTCTTGGTTGAGGACATGGTCCACTCCTTTAGTTGAGTGCTCAACTAATTGGCGCGACGCCTCGCCCTTGTCAATGGTGATGTACTCAACTATTTTTCGATAGGAGATTATGCAATGCCCAGACAAGTGCCGCCCGACGTCGACAGCGTTGAGCCTTTCGACCTGATGAACTGCACGCACACGGCCATGCGACAGGCCGCGCGGCAGCTCACCCAGGTTTATGACGAGGCGATAGCGCCGTCGGGACTGACCTCGGCGCAGGCCATGCTGGTCGCCCGGCTCGATGAACTGGGCGGCGCGCCCGGTGGCACGGGCCCTTCACTGCAGGCCCTGGCCAAGCGCCTGTCCATCCAGATTTCGGCCCTGACGCATGCCTTGCGCCCATTGGTGCGCGATGGAGTGCTCGAACTGCATGCCGACGGCAAGGATGGCCGTATCAAGCGGGCGGTCCTCACCGAGCAGGGCATGAAGCAGACGCGGCAGATGTATGAACTCTGGGTGGGGGTGACCCAGCGCATGGATAACGCATTGGGCGAAGGCGCGGGCGCGCAATTGCGGGCATTGGCGACGACGATCGCATCGCCCGAATTCCTGGCGGCGATGAAGGGCGACTAGACCGCGGGCCTTGCCCCCGGATTTTCCTGCTCACCGGGGCCGGCCAGCGCCTCGCTTGCCCAGACAGGCGCCAGGCTGCCCGAGCTGTGGCCGATCTGTGGCGCAGGGAAGCAATCACAGAAAAGCCAAGGGCGCCCGATGGGGCGCCCTTGCTCATTCTTAGATGGGCAGCACCTAATTGACGATGGTGATGCGGCCATCGGTCGTGGGGGTGTATTCGCCGCCCTGCTTGGCGATGTAGTCGGCCAGGACCTGCTCCAGCGGCGGGCCAAAGTCATAGGGGTTGTCGCCCGAAGCGAAGGTCTCGTAGCCGTCGCCGCCGCCACGCATGTAGTTGTTGGTGACGATGGTGTAGGTGGCGGCTTCATCGATCGGCGCGAAGCTGTCGCCCGAGCCGACCATGACGTCGCTGACCCGGCTGCCGGCAGGCTTGCTGAGCGTGGCGGTGTATTTCAGGCCGGCAACCTGTGGGAAGCGGCCAGCGCCATTCTCGACGTCGCTGACGCCGTTTTCGAGGGCTTCGATAACATCGGCACCGCTGATCTGGACGGTGGCGAGCGTGTTGGAGAAGGGCAGCACGGTAACGACTTCACCCATGGTGATGTCGCCCGCGTCGATGGACGCCCGCAGGCCGCCGCCGTTCTGGATGGCAATGGTAGCGCCCTGGCCAGCAGCCCGGTCGAGCATGGCTTCGGCAACCAGATTGCCCATTTCACATTCAGTGGTGCGGCAGACTTCACGCGAGCCTTCGATCGGGCCGGTGGCGGTGCCGATCACCACATTCATGGCTTCGGCCAGCGGAGCGGCAAGAGCGGCCAGCTGCGTCTTGAAATCGTCATTGCCGGTGACCGATGCGTCGATCAGGAAGGGCGCGCCTTCGGCTTTGGTGACAACGCCGTTATCGTCCCAGGTAATGGCGATGTCGCCCAGATGCTTGCCGTACTGGTTGGCCTGAACCACGGGGACTTCGACGCCCTCGGGGTTCTTGACCATGGTGGGGTAGGGGCCAATGGCGGCTTCGTCGGTGTTGGAGAGCAGGGTGTGGCTGTGGCCACCCACGATCACGTCGACGAGCGGCAAGGCTGCGGCCAGGTCCATGTCGACCGTGTAGCCGATATGGCTGAGCACGATGATCTTGTTGATGCCAGCGGCGTCGAGCGCCTCGGAAGCGCCGCGGACATACTGGACGATATCGGTGAATTCGACATCATCGCCGGGCGAGGAAATATCGGGGGTGTCTTCGGTGGTCGCGCCGATGATGCCGATCTTTTCGCCACCGACTTCAACGACGATCGAGCCCTTGATCTTGCCGGCCAGATGTTCGTCGCGGGTGACGTCGAAATTGCCGCCGATGATGGGGAATTTCGCGGCTTCGATGAATTTGACGAACTCGGCCGGGCCATCGTCGAATTCGTGGTTGCCGGTGGCCACCACGTCAAAGCCCATCTGGTTGAAGAAGTCGGACACGACCTTGGACTTGTAGGTGGTGTAGTAGAGCGAGCCCTGGAAATTGTCGCCGGCCGACAGCAGCAGGGAATTGCCGCCATCGGTCTCAATCCCGGCGCGGGTCTCGTCGATGATGGTCTTGAGGCGGGCAATGCCGCCAAAGCACTTGCCGGCGGCGTCATCCTCGGCATTGCAATCGGAATCGCTGCCCGTGATGGGGTCAAAGCGGGAATGGAAGTCGTTGATGTGAAGGATGTTGAGCGTGAAATCGGCATAGGCCACGCTGGAAAACCCAGCGCAGAGGGTGAGCGCCGTGGCGCCGAGAAGTAATTTTTTCATCCCTGTGTATCCTTGGTTTGTTTGACGACCGTTTCTCCCGCAGTGCCGATCTGCCGTGCCCGAGCGCAATACGCTGCCGGCGCGGCGTGGACCCTGCACGTCGAGCAATGAGTTAACCAGTCTTTTGTGACAGTGAAAAGTGGACCTTTTGGTCAAACTACGCCGGAGGGGTTTGGCAGCAGGTGGCGCCCATGCTGCGCAATGGGGGAAGCGTCATCGGCTGGCGAGCCTGCCGCGGCAGAATGGGCCGCAGAAATTGAGTTTCCGACCCGATCAACCGGGCCCATGAGGGCTACCCTGCGCGTCGGGCGCATAGCGGGGTTTCAAAGCGGGCGCTGTCAGGTATTCTCCGCGGCAGTTGATTTGCGGAGTATGCGGCATGAAGAGTGCTTTGATTGTCTATGGTGGCTGGTCGGGACATGACCCGGAAGAATGCGCCGCCATCTATCGTCGTTGGCTGCACGAGGACGGATACTCAGTGCGCATGGCGACCGAAACCAGCGCCTTTGCTGATCCTTCCATCCATGAACTATCCCTGATCGTGCCGATCTTCACCATGAGCAAGATCGAAAAGGAAGAGGCCCAGAACCTCACCAAGGCCGTCGAGGGCGGCGTCGGCCTGGCAGGCCATCATGGCGGCATGAGCGATGCGTTCCGCGAATCGGTGGACTATCAGTTCATGGTCGGCGGGCAGTGGGTGGCCCATCCGGGCAATATCATCGACTACACCGTCGACGTGGCCGACCCCGGCGACCCGGTGATGGAGGGGATCAAGTCATTCCCCTACAATTCCGAGCAGTATTACATGCATGTGGATCCATCCAACCACGTGCTGGCAACCACCACCTTCAGCGGTGAACATGCGCCCTGGATCAAGGGCGTGGTGATGCCGGTGGTCTGGAAGCGCCTGCATGGCAAGGGGCGGGTGTTTCACTCGACGCTGGGTCACCGCGCCGAGGAGTTCGACAACCAGGAAATGGCGACCATCATGCGGCGCGGCATGAACTGGGCGGCGCGCGAAGACTAGGCTTGCCGACGTTGCTCGCCTGTCAAAGGGCGAGCAACGGCCCTACCAGCGCAGGGTGAACCGGCCGAGCAGGGCGCCCAGGCCCGCCACGACGGCGATGCCGAAGGTGTACCAGAGCGCCAGGAACATCATGCCGTTCTCGCCGCAGGCAAAGGAATAGATCCAGGCCCCGGTGCCCCCAGCAAACAGGCCCGCCGCCAGTCCCGCCAGCGTCGGATCGGCTGGCGCCAGGCGGCGCAGGGCCACCAGCAATCCGGCCAGCATGGGCAGGGACAGCGCCACGATGCGCCACGGGCAGACCAGCGACGTGCCACCGATGACCAGCGACATCATTGCCTCGGGCTCGGCATAGGCAAGCTGGAAGACGGCGCCGACCAGCAGCAGCACCAGCAGGGCAAAGGCGGCTATCCAGGGCCAGCGGGTGCGGCCATCAGGGCGCGCCAGCACGAGCGTGGCGGCGCCGCCGAGCAGCGCCAGCGCCAGGGTATAGGCGAACTTGGTCCAGAACATCATGGTGCCGGGGGCGGTGGCGATGTCCGCGCGTGTACCCAGCCACATCAGCATGGCGATGGCGGCCACCACGCCGCTGGCCAGGACCGTGCCCACGATCAGCCGCTGCAGCGCATTGCGGCGAACCGGCTTGAGATCGGTCGAGAGGCGGGCGATCAGATCGTCGGTCATTTGCCGCTCCCCGAAAACCGTGCAACCAGCGATCTGAGCCCGCGATGGATCGAGACCTTGGCAGCAGTCTCGGTCATGCCATGGACCCGGGCGGCTTCTGCAATGGTGGCGCCTTCGACATGGGTGCGGCGAATGAGGTCGCCGGTGCGCTCGGGAACGGTGTCCAGCACCACGCCCAGATCGCGCCTGGCAGCGGCATCGGCATGGTCGTCACGCGCAAAAATGGGGGCATCGTCGTCGAGCGGCACGGTCAGGCGGATCGATTGACGGCGCACATGGTCGACGAATTTGTGGTGTGCCACGGCATGCAGCCAGGCGGTAAACGGACGGCTGCGGTCATAGGTCATGCGGCGGGTATGGATGGCGAGCAACGTTTCTTGCACGAGATCCTCCGCGTGCGAGGCAAAGGCAGGTGTCAGCCGCCGGGTGAAATAGGGACGCAGATGGCGACCAAGTTCGGCCAGCAACAGGCGATAGGCCGCGGCATCGCCGTCGAGCGAAGCGAGCATCAGTTCCCGCAAACGCGTCTCGGTCGGATCAGTCTGCATCGTTCACTCATTCGTCTCGTGCCGCGTCATGGTTACATGGCGCCTGCCAATATTGAAACGTCCTATTGGCGATCACGAGAGCGTGATCAGGTAACCCTGTGCTGCAGGGCTCCGAATGGCAGGGCATCACCGCGCCGATGGGGCGTGGCCAAATACCTGGGAGACAAATCATGACCTTTGCCCTGCGTACTCTTTCGCTTGCCACCCTGACCGCCCTCGGCCTCAGCCTGGCCTTTGCCCCTGCGGGCTTTGCCGAAGACGCTATGGCCCCCGCGCCCATGGCCAGCGACGCGATGGCGCCCGCCCCCATGGCCTCTGACGCAATGGCCAGCGACGCCATGGCGCCGATGAGCGACGAGGAGCTCAAGGCCTGCCTGGACAAGGCAGCCATGGCTGCCGATGCCGACGCAATGAAGACGGCGGAAGCCGAATGCCACGACATGCACAACGGCATGATGGAACAGGACGCGATGGCGCCCGATGCCATGGCGCCCGACGCGATGGCCACTGATGCGATGGCACCAGCCAAGAAGTAACTTATCCGTGTTACACGTCATTTGCTCCGCGCCGACCCGTTACTAAGGGTGCGGAGCAAATGGTCCATGACCGATCGGGGGACAGATGAGCCAAGCGACACCAGCAGTGCCGGCCGAAAAGGGGCCGCTGATCTATCGTCAATCGATCTGGACCCGGGTGACCCACTGGATCTGGGCGATCTGCCTGTTTTTCCTGCTGCTGACGGGCCTGCAGATCTTCAACGCCCATCCCGCGCTCTATATCGGGCAGCAGTCCGGTTTTGAGTTCGACAATGCGGTGCTTGAGATCGGCGCGTTCAATACGCCGGACGGCCCGGTTGGCCGCACCACGATCCTTGGCAAGCAGTTCGACACCACCGGCGTGCTGGGGATGAGCGGGTCGGCGGAGCGCCCCAGCTTCGTGGCGTTTCCTGCCGCCGTGACCATCCCCTCGTTCCGTGACCTGGGTACGGGCAGGGTGATCCACTTCTTTTTTGCCTGGCTGTTCGTGGCGACCATGTTCGTCTGGTTTCTGGCCAGCTTCATCAATGGCCACATCCGGCGCGACATTCTGGTACGGCCCGTCGACGTCAGGGGCGTACCGCGTGACTTGGTCGATCACGCCACCTTCAAGTTCAAGCACGGACGCACCTACGGGCCGCTGCAGCGGATCTCCTATTTCGGGGTGTTCTTCATCCTGTTCCCGCTCATCGTGCTGACCGGGCTGACCATGAGCCCGGGCATGGATGCAGCCTGGCCGTGGCTGCTGGACCTGTTTGGCGGCCGGCAGACGGCGCGTACCATTCATTTCGGGGTCATGCTGCTGCTGGTGACGTTCTTTATCATCCATATCGTCATGGTGGTTGCCGCCGGCCCGATCAACGAGCTGCGCTCGATGATTACCGGCTGGTATCGGGCCAGCCCTGGCACGGCGACGAGCGAAGGAGACAAGCCATGAGCGGCATCATCACGCGACGCAATTTTCTGCGTGGTACGGCGCTGGCCGGGTCAAGCCTGGTGCTGGCCGGCTGCGACCAGTTCGACTTTCTGGGCTCGCGGGACAATCAGGTGCGCCAGGTGATGGAGCGGGCCAATGTGCTGACCTACACGGCGCAGCGCGCGCTGATCGGCGACCAGACGCTGGCGCGCGAATATGCGGCCAGCGAAATCCGCCAGGGGCAGCGTCCCAATGGCTCGACCGATCCGACCACGCCCGAATATCTGGCCCTTAAGGGGCAGGACTTTGCCGGCTACAGGCTCAGGATCACCGGCATGGTGGAGCAGCCGCTCGAGTTCACGCTGAACGAATTGCGCAACATGCCGTCGCGCAGCCAGATCACCCGGCATGACTGCGTGGAGGGCTGGAGCTGCATTGCCAAATGGACCGGCACGCAACTGGGGCCGCTGCTGGACATGGCCCGGGTCAAGTCCGGCGCGCGCTACTGCGTGTATCACTGCTTTGACAATATCCAGCGCACGCTGACCGGGGACATCCTTTATTACGAAAGTTCGGACCTGGTGGACGCCTATCATCCGCAGACCCTGCTGAGCTATGGGCTCAATGACCAGGTGCTGCCCGTCAGCAATGGCGCGCCGGTGCGCCTGCGGATCGAGCGGGCGCTGGGCTACAAGCAGCCCAAATATCTGCACACGATCGAGCTGGTGGATGATCTGTCGCCCTTCGGCAAGGGCAAGGGCGGCTATTGGCCCGACCTTGGCTATGACTGGTATGGCGGGATCTAGAACGCTGGGTCTGATGACTGCCCATCACCCCTCCCGACCTCCCCTTGATGGGGGAGGGGGGTGGGGGGGGGAGGGGGTGGACAGAGGTTGGCGCGATTGCTGGTCTCCCGCGCACACCCCCCATGCGTGCGCGTAAAACAAATTGCCTTGCTATTTCAGGTCCCTTGCCCCATATCAGCCCTATCGTCACCGGCGCATGGACCTTGAGTGGATCCGCTGGCGCCAGAATAATGGTGACGGACTTCACTTCTTATCCCCTTGCGGTGAGCGGCGGAGTCAGCCCGGAAACTTTTGTCCGGGTTCGAGCCAGCACCCGCGCGATACCCCTTATCTATCGCCCGATTGCATTTGTTGACCCGCCAATCGCCTGTGCGACTGGCGACATGCGCGCTGCAGTTGACTGCGCGCGTTGCAGCGCCAGATCGGCGCAGAAAGACCTGTTCCTTGAACGACTTTATTTCCCTGGGCCTGCCCGAAACCCTTACCGACAGCCTGACTGCGGCCGGTTTCACCACGCCCACCAAAATCCAGACCGAAGCCATTCCCAAGCTGCTCGAAGGCCGCGACATGATGGGCATTGCCCAGACCGGTTCGGGCAAGACGGCCGCTTTCGGCCTGCCGATCCTGGCCGGTCTGCTGACCCTGACCGGTCGTCCCCGGCCGATGACCACCCGCGCGCTGATCCTGGCGCCGACACGTGAACTGGCCGTCCAGATCGACGAAGCCATTCGCAAGTTCGCCGGCTCCAAGATGAAGCTCGATACCGTGCTGCTGCTGGGCGGCGTTTCGCGCTACCATCAGGTCAAGCGTCTCGAGCGTGGCGTCGACA
>CAXBKI010000056.1:0-10168 GCA_963975955.1 uncultured Devosia sp. | reverse complement strand
GCTGACGCTGACCGGACCGCCGTCAAACACATAGTCCATCGTGCCCTGGGTGAGCCAGTTGAACTCAATATGCCCGTGCGTGTGCGCATAGGCCATGATCTGTGGCGCAAATGAGCGAATACCGAAGCGCCCGAACGCCTTGCCCGAGGAATAAAAGCTGCGGTCCGGCCGCGGCGTGGGACGGGGTGCCCTTTCGCGAACCGGGGCCCTCTGCGGCGCGCCATGAACAATCATACTTATCCGTAGGGTTCTTAGAAAACCGGAATAAGTCTCTATCATTCCGGATTGTATCGGCCAAGGCAAGGCGTACCATTTCGGCTTGAGCACGGGAGCACGTCGGCAGGGAGTTGGCCGATGCTGGCAATCAATGCCGACCCGCTGCCATGGGAGGTTTTATGAAGAAACACGCAATGGCCCTTGGTGGGGCTGGATTGATGCTGGGCGTATCGCTGCTGGCGGTACAGGCCCAGGACCTGACGGGCGAACTGCCCGATCCACCGGCGTTCGCTGCACAGAGCGAACCCAATTTCGTCAGCATCTCGGACATACTCGAATACAGGGCCCTGCCCGAATATCATGAGCCCGACTGGGTTACCTCGAAATATGTAGACGCCGGGACGCTGCCACCCGTCGCCGAGCGCCTGCCCAAAGAGCCCATGGTCTACAAGACCGGTGACATGCCCGATGGCATCGGCGTCTATGGTGACACCATGCGCCACGTGATTGGCGGTCGGCCGGAAGGCTGGAACTACATTGGTGGTCAGTCCCAGGGCTGGGGCGGTATTGATATCGGCCTGTCCGAATGTCTCACCCGCACCGGTCCATTGTTCGAGGTCAAGGCCGACGAACTGGAACCCCTGCCCAACCTGGCCAAGAGCTGGGAATGGTCCGAAGACGGCCATGAGCTGACCATGCACCTGATCGAAGGCGCCAAATGGTCAGACGGCGACCCCTTCGATGCCGACGACCTGATGTTCTTCTGGCAGGACAACGTCAACGACGCCAATGTCACCCCTCTCAACAATGCGACGCCGGAAACCTTCGGCATCGGCACCACGCTTGAAGCGCTGGACCCCTACACCGTCAAGTGGACCTTCAAGGAAGTCCGCCCGACGCAGTATCTCTATGCCATGGCCTATGGCTCGTTCTGCCCCGGCCCGAGCCATATTCTCAAACCCGAGCATCCCAAATACTCATCCAACACCTATGAGCAGTACAAGAACGCCTTTCCGCCCGAATACATGAACATTCCGGTGATGGGTGCCTGGGTGCCCGTCGAGTATCGTCCTGACGACATCATCGTCATGCGCCGCAATCCCTATTACTGGAAGGTCGACGAGGCCGGTAACCAGCTGCCCTATCTCAACGAGATGCATTATCGCCTCTCCACCTGGGCCGATCGCGACGTTCAGGCCGTAGCCGGTTCGGGCGACTTCTCCAACCTCGAACAGGCCGAAAGCTATGTCGAGGCACTCAAGCGCTCCGCCGAGGATTCGGCGCCTGCTCGCCTGCAGTTCGGTGCCCGCACCATCGGCTATACGCTGGAAATGAACCTGTCGGCCAATGGCTGGGGCGAACCGGATGAGCGGGCACAGCGTGTGCGCGAACTCAATCGCAACCTCGACTTCCGTAAGGCGATCTCGATCGCCACGGATCGGCAGCGCCTCGGCGACTCGCTCGTCCGTGGTCCGTTCACCGCCATCTATCCCGGCGGTCTCTATTCCGGCACGGCCTATTACGACAAGGCATCGACCGTCTACTATCCGTTCAACCTCGAGGCGGCAGGCGCCCTGCTCGATGGCATCGGCCTGACCGATACCGACGGCAACGGCATCCGCAACTTCCCCGATGGCGGTCCGGACGTGGAGATCACCCTGCTGGCCAATACCGACTACGGCACCGACACCAATCTCGCAGAAGGCGTCATTGCGCAAATGGAGCCGCTTGGCATCCGCGTGATCGCCAACTTCCAGGCCGGCACGTCGCGCGACGACATGCAGGAGTCAGGCAAGTTCGACTGGCACGTGCGGCGTCAGGGCAGCGAAATGGTCTCGGTGGTCCAGGGTACGGCCCAGCTGGCCCCGACCGGCCCACGGACCAGCTATTTCCATCGTGGCGGCACGGACGGCACCGTGGATCTGCTGCCCTTCGAGCAGGAGCTCGTCGACACCGTCAACGCGTTCATTGCCAGCAGTGACAATGCAGAACGTGTCGAGCTGATGAAGCGGTATCAGCGCCTCTATACCGAGAACGTCTACACAGTAGGCCTTACCCAGTATCCAGGCGCGCTGATCATCAACAAGCGCTTTGCCAATATCCCGGCCGGCGCCCCGATCTTCATGTTCAATTGGGCCGAAGACAACATCATCCGCGAGCGTGTGTTCGTGCCGGCCGACAAGCAGGGGAATTTCGAACTACACCCCGAAACCCTGCCGGGCGCGCCCGGCTCGGCCGGCCCGATGTGATCGCAGCCTGATATCAAACCTTCGGCAGGGGGTACGCCCCCTGCCCTCTAAACGAAAGGCTCGCGTCAATGCTTCGCTTCCTGATCATGCGCATTCTTGGCGCCATCCCGCTGCTGTTCCTGCTTAGCATCGTGACCTTCGCCATCATCCAGGCGCCGCCCGGCGACTATGGCGACACCATCCGCTCCATGCTGATCAACCAGGGCGGCGTACCCGCCCCGCAGGCCGAAGCGCAGGCAGAACTCTACCGCCAGGCCAATGGCCTCAACGACCCGATCATCGTGCAATATTTCCGCTGGATCGTCGGCATCGTTACCCGCTTCGATTTCGGACATTCCTTCTTCTACAACAAGGATGTCGGCACCGTCGTCTCCGAGCGTCTGCCGGCCACCATAATCCTTGCTCTGACTTGCCACATTCTGGCTTCTGTGCTCGGCATCGTCCTGGGCATTATTGCTGCCACCCGCCAGTACAGCTGGATCGACACCGGGCTGGGCATCATCTCGTTCCTCGGCATGACCATCCCCCGTTTCCTGCTGGCCATCATCATCCTCTACTTCCTCGTCTTCCGGCTCAATGTCTCGGAAGTCGGCATGTTCTTCTCGGCCAAATATGGCGGCGCGCCGTGGAGCTGGGACAAGTTCGTCAACCTGATGCAGCACATCTGGCCTGTGATCTTCATCGCCACCTTCGGCGGGCTGGCCTACAATATGCGGGTGATGCGGGCCAATCTGCTCGACGTCCTCAACAGTCAATATGTCGAGACCGCGCGCGCCAAAGGTTTGCCCGAAGCCGCCGTGATCATGAAACACGCCGTGCCCAATGCGCTTCATCCGCTGATCGCCTATCAGGGCGTGGCCCTGCCCTATATGCTGACCGGCGAAATTGAGGTGGCCATTGTCTTCGGCCTGGCCACCGTCGGCCCCGCCATTGTCGGCTCCATGGGCGTCGGCGACGTCTTCGTCACCGCCACATTCATGCTTGTGCTGGCCACAACGCTGATCATTGGCAACATAATTTCCGACATCTTGCTGGTCGCCCTCGACCCGCGCGTTCGTCTTGGGGGCACCGCAGAGTGACCGATAACCGTTCATCCATTCCATTGCCGACCGAAATCGGCAGTGGCGCCGCGCCAACCCCTGCGGAAGACTATGTCGACCATACCCCGACCCTGACCCGCCATGGCTCGGGCAGCGAAGGCTATGCCACGCTGGTCTGGCGGCGCTTCCGCCGTTCCACCATGGGCATGATCGGCCTGGTGCTTGTGGCAACGCTATTGGTGGTTTCGATCTTCGCCGACTTCTTCGCGCCAATGGACCCCAAGGCGGCCAATCTGCCCTTTGCCCCACCCGACGTCATCGCCTTCGAAGATCCGGCTGGCAATTTCAGCCTGATTCCCTACGTCTATCCCATTGGCGATACAGGCGAATTCGATCCCATCACCTTCCAGCCCATGACCGGGCCGGAAAAGGATAACCCGACCCCTACGGGCTTTTTCGTCACCGGCAATGAATACCGGCTGCTCTGGTTCATACCGGCCAATATCCACTTCTTCGGGTCAACCGATGGCCGGCCAATTCAGCTGCTGGGCACCGACAAGTTCGGCCGCGATATCCTGTCTCGTGGCATTATCGGTTCGCGTATTTCGCTGATGATTGCCCTGGCCGTGGTCAGCATCACCACGATAGTCGGCACGATGGTGGGGATCACCTCGGGCTATATTGGCGGCAGACTCGATAGTTGGGTACAGCGCTTCGTCGACTTCGTGCTCGCTTTCCCGCAATTGCCGCTCTATCTGGCGCTGACCTCGCTGATCCCGGTGACGGCGCCGTCCAACGTGTTCCTGTCCTTCGTCATTTTCGTGATGGCCGTGCTCGGCTGGGCGCAATTGAGCCGCGAGGTCCGCTCCAAGACCCTTTCGCTTGCCCGCATCGACTATGTGCGCGCTGCCATCGCGGTGGGGGCTACCGATAGCCGCATCATTACGCGCCATATCCTGCCCAATGTGCTCAGCCACATCATCGTGTCGATTACCCTGGCCGTTCCGGCCGTCGTCCTGCTTGAGAGCTTCCTGGGCTTTCTCGGCTTCGCAGTGAAACCGCCGCTGATCTCCTGGGGCCTGATGCTGCAGGATACCGGCACTTTTTCGGTGATCGGCTCCTATCCATGGATCCTCTCGCCCGTGATCTTCGTGCTGGTTACCGTCTTTGCGTTCAATGCGCTTGGTGACGGCCTGCGCGACGCCATCGACCCCTATTGAGGAACAGGCCCATGAACGAACCTCACTTCACGCCTGTTTCCAATGACCGTCACGATCTGGGCGAGCACGGACGCGAGCTGATCCTGGATGCCCGCAATATCGGCGTGGATTTCAAGGTCGAAGGCGGCACGGTCAACGCCGTACGCGACGTCTCCTTCCAGCTGCACAAAGGCGAGACCATTGCCTTGGTGGGCGAAAGCGGATCAGGCAAATCCGTGACCGCCCGCACGCTGATGAAGCTTTTGACCAAGCGCGCGACCATTTTGCCTGAAACCCGGATCACCCTGTCGGGCAGGAACATCGTCACCATGAGTGACCGCGAGATGCGCAAGCTGCGTGGCAATGACCTGGCGATGATCTTTCAGGAACCCATGAGTTCGCTCAATCCGGTCTATACCATCGGCCAGCAGCTCTGTGAGATCCTGCACCTGCACAACCGCATGAGCCGTGCCGCAGCCATGAAGAAGGCCGAAACCTTGCTCGAGGAGGTACAGATCCCCGAGCCCAAGTCGCGCCTCAACAACTATCCCCATCAGCTCTCGGGCGGCCAGCGCCAGCGCGTGATGATTGCCATGGCACTGGCCAACCGCCCCGATGTCCTGATCGCCGATGAACCCACCACGGCGCTCGACGTCACCGTCCAGGCCCAGATCCTGCAGCTGATCGACGGCCTCAAGGACAAATACGGCATGGCGGTTATCCTGATCACCCATGACCTGACCATTGTCCGTCAGTTTTCCGAATATGTGTATGTGATGCAGAACGGTCGGGTGCAGGAGCACAATGCCACCGAGGCGCTGTTCGCCAATCCCCAGCATGCCTACACCAAGCACCTGCTGGCCTCCGAGCCCAAGGGCACCGCCCTGCCCCTGGCCGAGGGCGCCCATGAGACCGTTCTTGAGGGCAAGGAGGTCAAGGTAAGCTTCACGCTCAAGCGCGGCGGCTTCTTCAAGCCCGATTTCTTCGAGCTCAAGGCCGTCGACAATCTCGACATCAAGCTGATGCGCCACGAAACGCTGGGCATTGTAGGCGAGAGCGGCTCGGGCAAGACCACTTTCGGACAGGCGCTGATCCGCCTCATCGGCAATCAGGGCGGACAGATTTTCTTTGACGGCGAACCGATCCACACCAAGGATCGCAACGCCATGCGTCCCCTGCGCAGCCGCATGCAGATTGTCTTCCAGGACCCGTTCTCCAGCCTTAATCCGCGCATGTCGATCCGCCAGATCATCGAGGAAGGTCTGATCGTCAACAATATCGGCGCCAATGCCCGTGAGCGCGTCGACCGCGTGCGGCAGGCGCTGGTTGATGCCGGCATGCCCGACACCATCCTCAATCGCTTCCCGCATGAATTCTCCGGTGGCCAGCGCCAGCGCATCGCCATTGCCCGGGCGATTGCCCTGGAGCCCGAATTCATCCTGCTCGACGAGCCTACCTCGGCTCTGGATCTTTCGGTTCAGGCACAGATCATCGACCTGCTGCGCAAGCTGCAGGACGAGAAGGGCCTGAGCTATCTCTTCATCAGCCACGACCTCAAGGTCGTTCGCGCCCTCTGCCACCGCGTCATGGTGATGCAGTACGGCAAGATCGTCGAACAGGGACCCGTGGCCGACGTCCTCACCAATCCTCAAACCGAATATACGGCCCGGCTCGTCCGCGCCGCATTCGACATTGCCGCCTAACGCTCGGAGCATTTCCAATGGCTAATCCAAAGATCACATTTATCGGCGCCGGCTCGGCGGTGTTCATGAAGAACATCGTCGGCGACATTCTGCAGCGCCCGGCACTGGCGGGCGCCACCATCCGCCTGATGGACATCAACCCGACCCGTCTCGAAGAGAGCGAGATCATTGCCAAGAAACTGATCGCCACCCTCGGCGTATCGGCCCAGGTCGAGACCTTCGCCAACCAGCGTGAAGCGCTCGATGGCACCAATTTCGTTGTCGTCTGCTTCCAGATCGGCGGCTACGAGCCCTCTACCGTGATCGATTTCGATATTCCCAAGAAGTACAATCTGCGCCAGACCATCGCCGACACCCTGGGCGTTGGCGGCATCATGCGCGGCCTGCGCACCGTGCCGCATCTGTGGAGCATCTGCGAGGACATGCTGCAGGTCGCCCCCGACGCGATCATGCTGCAATACGTCAACCCCATGGCCATCAACACCTGGGCCATTGCCGAGAAATACCCCAGCATCAGGCAGGTCGGCCTGTGCCATTCCGTGCAGGGCACGGCCATGGAGCTCGCCCACGATCTGGACATTCCCTACGAGGAAATCCGCTATCGCTCGGCCGGCATCAACCACATGGCCTTCTACCTCAAGTTCGAGCATCGCCAGTCCGACGGCTCCTACAAGGATCTCTACCCCGAACTGCACCGCGCCTATGCCGAAGGCCGCGCGCCCAAGCCCGGCTGGAACCCGCGCTGCCCCAACAAGGTGCGCTACGAGATGATGACCCGCCTGGGCTATTTCGTCACCGAAAGCTCGGAGCACTTTGCCGAGTACACGCCCTATTTCATCAAGGAAGGCCGCGAGGACCTGATCGAGAAATTCGGCATTCCCCTCGATGAATATCCCAAGCGCTGCGTCGAGCAGATCGCCAAGTGGAAGAAGACCTCGGACGATTACCGCAAGGCCGACCGCATCGATGTGGCTCAGTCCAAGGAATACGCATCCTCGATCGTCAACTCGGTCTGGACCGGCGAGCCGTCGGTGATCTACGGCAATCTGCGCAACAATGGCGTCATCACCAGCCTGCCCAACAACGCAGCCGTGGAAGTGCCCTGCCTGGTCGACGACAACGGCATCCAGCCCACCTATATCGGCGAACTGCCGCCACAGCTGACCGCATTGATGCGCACCAACATCAATGTCCAGGAACTGACCGTCCGGGCGCTGCTCGAAGAGAACCGCGAGCACATCTATCACGCCGCCATGATGGATCCGCACACCGCTGCCGAGCTCGATCTCGAGCAGATCTGGAATGTCATTGATGACCTGCTCGAAGCTCATGGCAGCATGCTGCCGGAATGGGCTCGCGGCCAGAGAAAGCAGCGCGTCGCGTAAGCGCGCGCCTGATCTCATAGCTGCCGGCAAACGGCCCCGATGCGCTGGCATCGGGGTCGTTCTGTTTTCCAACCTGTTGAGCCAGAACAAAAAAAGGGCAGGCCGCCGGCCTGCCCCCAATGATGTGGCCTTTGAAAACCTAGTGGTGGCCGCCCACCACCTCGCGCAGTTCTTCCACCGAGCGGACCTTCTTGCGGGCAGCGCCGTCCCAGTCGCGGGTCTTGACCGTCGACTTGGCCATGCGCGCCTGGGCGGCCGGGATGGCATCGGCATATTGCGGCAGCCACTGCGCCTGGGCGACCACCATCTCGTCGACCATGGCCCACACCTCGTCGGGGGTGCAGATGGCGCCCACCAGCGGATCATGCAGAACGGCCAGCTTGAGCGTGTCGAGATTGCCGGTCATTGCTGCTTCCACCGAAAGCCGCTGCACCGATACCGACACCGAACAGGTGGCGGCGCAGGCGGTCGGCAGGGTGATCCCTTCGACCATGTTGATGCCGAAACGGTCAACAAAACCGGGGCTTTCGATGATCGCATCGTCGGGCAGATTGGTGATGATGCCATTGTTTCTGCGGTTGAAATGACCGCGATAGACCCGGCCGGTTTCCATTGCTTCAATGATGTGGCTGGCGTGCTCGCTCGTCCGCTTGTGTTCGCTCAGCGGCTTGTTGGCCTGCTCCTTGAACATCGGGAAATCGGTCTCGAACCAGTTGCGTCGCTCGGTCGAGTAGCGCAGGTAGCCGCCGGTCTCGCCGTGGATCCAGTCGCTCATGTCGATCCAGCGATTGATCTCGTCGGGGCGCTTGCGGTACCAGGGCAGATATTCGCTCAGGTGACCGTTGGACTCGGTGGAATAGACCCCGAAGCGCTTGAGCACGTCGATGCGCACCTTCTCCTGCCTGGAGTAGACCGGATGCGCCTCGAAGCCGGCGATCAACTCGTCCGCCTCGACCTTGCGGCCCTTGGCGCGGATGTCGATGTACCAGGTCTGGTGGTTGATGCCGGCGCAGACATAATCGAGCTCGCTGTCGTCGATGCCGAGCACCTGCGCGATCTGGTGCGCACCATGCTGCACGCCATGGCAGAGGCCCACCACATTGACCCCGCCATACATTTCGGCCGCCCAGGTATTCATCGCCATGGGGTTGGCATAGTTGAGAAACAGGGCGCCCGGCTCAGCTACTTCCCTGATATCCTTGCAGAAATCAAGGATTACCGGAATGTTGCGCTGGCCATAGAGGATGCCGCCGGCGCAGATCGTATCGCCCACGCACTGGTCGACGCCATATTTGAGCGGGATGGAAATATCGCTCGAAAAGGCCTCGAGCCCGCCCACCCGCACACAGCTCATGATGTAGCGCGCCCCGGTGATGGCCGCGCGCCGGTCGGTTGTCGCAGTGACCCTGGCCGGCAGCTTGTTGACCGCCACAATGGTCTCGATGACCTGCCTGACCATGTCCAGGTTATTGGGGTTGATATCGGTCAGCGCAAACTCGCAGCCGACGAATTCGGGCACCTTGAGCAGGTCGGAAATCAAGGTCTTGGTGAAGCCGATGGAGCCGGCCCCGATGACGGTAACTTTGAATGACATACCATTCGATCCAATGCGACAGATTGCAGGAACATGCTGTCATATTGCTAGCCTTTGCCGGCGAGGGAATGGTAGAGAAAGCTTGTGCCCCGGAGGGTAATTTTGTGCTCGCTCACCTCA
This sequence comes from uncultured Devosia sp., assembly GCA_963975955.1. Taxonomy (GTDB): domain Bacteria; phylum Pseudomonadota; class Alphaproteobacteria; order Rhizobiales; family Devosiaceae; genus Devosia. The sequence goes on along the minus strand of CAXBKI010000056.1, from coordinate 662 downwards.
TCGACCATGGCCACAAGGTGCGCGCATTGGCGCTGCCCAAAAGTGCGGTGCCATTGCACTGCATGGCGGTGAGCGCGGGCTACGAACAGCGGGTCAACGAAGTCTACTCCTGGGATGGGCTGCAACGCGGCGACGCGCCGTTTCTGGTGATCCAGCACACGCTGGTGGGCGAGGGCCGGCTGGACTTCGCCGGGACACACTATCGGCTGACCCCGGGCCAGACCATGCTGCTCAGCCTGCCCCATGCCCATCGCTACTGGCTCGAGCGCGGCCAGCACTGGCAATATTTCTGGATGGTGCTCAATGGCCGCGAGGCGCTGCGGCTGGCGCGCGAGATCATCGATGCTGCCGGTCCGGTCTCGACCCTGCCCCCGCCGGTCGTCGACCGGCTGGCCGCCGCCTGCCTGACGCTGATCGCCCGCCCCGGCATCACCCCCGGCGAGGCCTCGGCCGCCACCTATGCAGCCATGGCGGCGCTCCATGACGGCGTCTTTGCCACCGACACCGCCCCGGCCCAGGTCCTGCCACCTGCCATGGCGCGGGTGGTCAGCCACATCGAAGCCAATCTGTCCAAACCGCTGCAGGTCGAGCGGCTGGCAATCCTGGCCGACATGAGCCGGGCGCACTTCGTCCGCCAGTTCACCCAGGCCACCGGCAGCGCG
>CAXBKI010000055.1:0-10271 GCA_963975955.1 uncultured Devosia sp. | reverse complement strand
GGAAAGGCTGGATCAGCCGCGGCAGCGGGGTGGCCGCCAGATAGGAATGGCCCAGATTGAGGATACGCGGGGTGAGGCGGAAGAACTTGCCATCATAGGTGGCGTAGCCGAGATGGGTGAGGGTGAGCAGGCAGCGCCGGGCTGTGGCGCGCTCCAGCCCGGTGCGATGGGCGACATCGGTGATCGAGAGGCTGGCATGCTCCTCGTCAAAACTCTCGATGACCGCCAGGCCCTTGACCAGGCCATTGATGATATCGCCGTCGCGCATGGTGGTTCTGCCGAAATTGGGCGCTCTGCGCACGTGGAGCGGATGACGCACATTAGGGGCGCGGGAGCGCGCAGGCAATCGGATTGCGTCACCTGCCAGGGAATCGCGCCGGAGCTGTTCAAGAGATTGCGGGATCGGCATTTGCCTCTTGCCAGTCGCTGTGACCCTGCTAAGAGGCCATTGGAGCCGATGGCTCAATGGTCAGGGCCGACCGCCCATAACGGTTGCCCATAACGGTTGAGATCGAGGCCTCAAAGCCAGCCTATCCGGCGGCATCCGAGCGATCGGAAGCCGTCGCCTCCCGCAAGGAGGACCGGCACAGGGACCGGTGACCCGAAAAAAATGGGGTTGTTCGCCCCGGTTTCCTTGCCGTATAGACCCCCATGGGGGCGTGTAGCTCAATGGTTAGAGCCGAGTGCTCATAACACTCTGGTTACAGGTTCGAGTCCTGTCGCGCCTACCAATTTCCCCAGTGCTTTCCGGGGCTATCGGAGCAGACCTTGTGGTCTCCACCCATGCCGTTTGCCATGGCGTCTCCCGTGCGGCTCGGGCCCGCCAAAGCCGACCGGCATTCGGGCGTCGACGTCGCGCGACTTGACCGAAATCAACGCGTGACTGTGGCGTGCTGATAAATTCCGGGCATGGACAACAGCTCGCCAGCCCGTTCGGACCTGCTCCGGGTCAATAAGCTCACCAAGGCCTATGCGGCCGGGGACGCTCGGGTTGTCGCCCTTGACGGGGTCGATTTCGCCGCGGCCAGTGGGGAATTCGTGGTTATCCTGGGGCCGTCCGGATCGGGCAAGTCGACCTTTCTCAATCTCATCGGCGGCCTGGACACCGCCACCTCGGGCCAGGCCTGGTTTCGCGACTGGCAGATCACCGGCGCCGACGATTCCGGCCTGACCCGCTACCGTCGCCGCCATGTCGGCTTCGTCTTCCAGTTCTACAATCTGGTTCCCAGCCTCACCGCCCGGGAAAACGTGCAGCTGGTCACCGAAATCGCGGCCAATCCGATGGCGCCGGCAGAGGCGCTGGCCATGGTGGACATGGCCGACCGGATGGACCATTTTCCCGCCCAGCTCTCGGGCGGCGAACAGCAGCGCGTCGCCATTGCGCGCGCCATCGCCAAGCGACCCGACATCCTGCTCTGCGACGAGCCCACAGGTGCGCTCGACTCCAAGACGGGCATTGTCGTGCTCGAAGCGCTCACCCGGATCAATGCCGAGCTGGGAACCACCACACTGGTGATTACCCACAACGCGGCGATCCGCACCATTGCCCATCGCGTCGTCAGTTTTGCCGACGGCAAGATCGCTGCCGTCGACACCAATGCCGAACGCCAGGCAGCCGCCTCGGTGCGATGGTGAGCGGCCTGCATGCCCTGCATCGCAAGCTGTTGCGCGAGCTGGTGCGCCTGTGGGCGCAGGTACTCGCCATTGCCTTGGTCATGGCCGCCGGGGTTGCCACCCTGCTGATTGGCGTGGGCACCTATCAGTCGCTGGAACGCACGCGGGACGCCTATTATCAGAGCCATCACCTTGCCAATGTCTTCGCTACCGTCACGCGGGCACCCCGTTCCATGCTGACCAAGATCGGCGCCATGGACGGGGTCCTGGCCGTCGACGGTCGGATCTCCAAGATAGCATTGGCCGATATCGAGGGGGTGGAACAACCCGCATCCGTGCGCCTGATCTCGCTGCCCCCGCAACAAACCGGTACGCTCAATCGCCTGTATCTGCGCAGCGGACGGTTGCCGGAGGTCGCCAACCATTTCGAGGCAGTGGTCAGCGAGATATTCGCCAAGGCACATGGCTTTCGCGAAGGCTCGCAATTCGGGGTTATCGTCAACGGTGCCCGGCGCGAGGTGACGATCACCGGCATCGCCCTGGCACCGGACTATCTCTATGCCATCGCCCCCGGCGAAATGACGCCCAATAGCGGCCGCTTCGGCATTCTGTGGGTGCCCGAGCGAACGCTGGCGGCGGCCTATGATCTGGTCGGCGCCTTCAATGCCGTTTCCGTCCAGCTCGCGCCGGGTATCTCGGAAGATGCGGTGATCGCCGGCCTCGATCAGCTGCTCGATCCATTCGGCGCGCAGGGGGCTTATGGTCGCGACCAGCTGACGTCCCACGCCTATCTCAACGCCGAGCTGCAGCAGCTGCGCTCGATGAGCGAAGTGCTGCCGCCGGTCTTCCTGCTGGTGGCCGCGTTCCTGGTCAACATGACGCTGACGCGCCTGATCGCCCTGGAACGCGAGCAGATCGGACTGCTCAAGGCCATCGGCTATTCCGGCCGCGCCATCGCCTGGCATTATGTGGAGTTCCTGCTGATCGGGGTCATCGGCCTGGCCATCGGTGTCAGCTTCGGCATCTGGGCCGGCAATGCCCTTACCGAAATGTACACCCGGTTCTACAGCTTTCCCGTCCTGGTGTTCAGCCGTGAACCCGCGCTCTACGCCATTTCGGGCGGCATCACACTGGCCGCGGCGGTCGCCGGCGCCATCCGCGCCGTGCGTGCCGCCGCCACGCTGCCCCCGGCGGTGGCGATGTCGCCCCCGCCGCCGCCGACCTATCGGCGACATGGTGCCCGAGGGCGCCTGGCCCTGCCGCTGCAACAGACCTGGGTCATGGTGACCCGGCATTTGCTGCACCGGCCCTGGCGATCGGCCGGCGGCATTGTCGGCATCGCCCTCTCGGTGGCCGTGCTTGTCGGCTCGCTCTGGTCGGTGGGCGGTGTGGAGTTCATGATCGACTATTCGTTCAACCGCACCGAGCGGCAGGACGCCATCGTCAATTTCGCCGCCAGCAAGCCGCGGGCCGCTACCACCGAGATCGCCCGTTTGCCGGGGGTGCTGGGGGTCGAACCCTTCCGGGCCGTGGGGGTCGAGATCAGCCATGCCCAGGTAACGCGCCGGATCGCGCTGATGGGGCGCCCCGCCACGCGTCCGCTGACCCGCATTCTCAATGCCGATCTCAAGCTGGTTCCCATCCCGCCCCAGGGTGTGCTGCTGACCCGGTCGCTGGCCCGGATCCTGGGCGTCGGCCCGGGCGACAGCATCGATATCCGCCTGCTCGAGGGAGAACGGCAACGATATCAACTGCAGGTGGCGGCGGTTGTCGAAAGCTATCTCGGGCTTGGCGCCTATATGGATATCGCCGCCCTGCAGGCGCTGCTGGGCGATGGGAACCGCATTTCGGGGGTCAACATCACCATCGACACGCTGCACCAGGCAGAGCTGTTCGCCGCACTCAAGCGCTCCCCTTCTTTGGGCCACATATCCCTGCAGGCGGCAGCGCTCAAACAGTTTCGCGCCACCATGGCACAGAACATGTACGTCATGATCGCCGTCCTGGTTGGACTGGCCGGCCTCATCGCCTTCGGCGTGGTCTACAATTTCGCCCGGATATCACTATCCGAACAGGGACGTGAAATGGCCAGCCTGCGCGTGCTCGGTTTCACCCGCGGCGAGGTCTCCTCGCTGCTGCTGACCGAGATTGCCATTCTCGTGCTGCTCGCCCAGCCGCCGGGCTGGCTGCTCGGTCTGCTGATCGCCCTGGGCAGTGTCGAGGGCTTTTCCAGCGAACTGTTCAGCATGCCGCTGGTCATGGGCCCCGAGGTCTTCGCCAGCGCCAGCCTGGCCGTGATGGCCGCGGCGCTGATATCCGGCCTGATGGTTCGGCGCCGGATCGACCGTCTTGACTTGATCGCAGTGCTCAAAACCCGGGAGTAGCAAAATGTGGAGCCGCCTGCTGACCCTTTGCATCGTCCTAGCGCTGGCCGCTGCCGCGGCCTGGGCCTTCTGGCCACGTCCGATCAGCGTTGAAACCGCCCGCATAGCCAGCGGCAGGCTGGTGGTGACCGTTGAGGAAGATGGCGTCAGCCATATCAGCGAAATCTTCCATGTTTCCGCGCCCATACTGGGGCGCCTCAAGCGTGTGGGCCTGCATGTCGGCGATAGCGTTGGTGAGGGGCAGACGCTGGCCAGCATGGAGCCGGTCGCTCCCGGACTGCTCGATGAACGGACGCGTCGCGTGGCCGAGGCTGCAGTGCAGGCGGCGGCTGCAGGGGTTGTGCTGGCACAAGCCGGTCTGGCGCAGGCCAGGGCCAATAATGATTTTGCGCAGCTCGATCTCGAGCGATCGATCCAGCTGTCGGAGCGTGGCCTGGTATCGACCCAGGCAATGCAGCGGGCACGGCTCGCCGCAGAGACCGCACAAAAGTCGATGGAGGCGGCAGAAGCCACGCTGCAGATGCATGAGCAGGAGCTCAAGAGCAGTCAGGCCGCCTTGATCCAGGGCGACGCGCCCGTCGCCGGGCCCTGCTGCGTCAATGTGCCAGCGCCGGTATCCGGGCGCGTCCTTGCTGTCTCCTCTGAAAGCGAACAGGTGGTGCAAGCGGGTACCCTGCTGATGGATATCGGGGACCCCGATTTGATGGAAATCCAGGTTGACGTGCTCTCCAGCGACGCGGTGCGCATTGCCCCGCATGCCCGCGCCAGCATCGTGGAGTGGGGCGGCGCGCCGCTCCGCGCGGAAGTGGCCCATATCGATCCGATCGCCACCACAAAGGTGAGTGCCCTGGGCATCGAAGAGCAGCGCACGCGCATCATCCTGCGGCTTCTCGATGGCCCCCAGACTCGCGTCGGGCTCGGCCATGGCTACCGCGTTACCGCGCAGATCGTGGTCTGGGAGGCCGCGGATGTGGTGCTGGTGCCGCTCGGAGCGCTGTTCCGCACGGGGAGCGACTGGTCGGTCTTTGTACTCGAAGACGGCGTGGCGCGGCTGCGGACCTTGAGCCTGGGGCAGCGCAATGGCGAGAACGCCGAGGTCCGGGAGGGCCTTGCCGTGGGCGAAACGGTGATCATGCATCCCGGCGATACCCTGGCCGATGGCCGCAGCGTCGTCGCGGAACCCTAGCGTGTCGCACTTGATTTGAAACAAGCTCGGCATTGTTGACAAGAGCCAAGATGACGGGCGGGTTCAACCCGCGGAAAGACAGGACAGCAGATGATGCGCGCGATGGTGCTGCGGGGAATTGGCGGGCCGCTGGTGCTCGAGGAGCGGGTGCTGCCAGAGCCCGGTGCCGGAGAAGTCCGGGTCCGGGTCGAGGCCTGCGCGGTGTGCCGGACCGATCTGCATGTACTTGACGGCGAGCTGCCCAATCCGCGGTTTCCTGTCGTTCCCGGCCACGAGATTGTTGGCGTGGTGGACAGCCTGGGCGCGGGTGTCAGCAATTTGGCCATTGGCACGCGGGTAGGCATTGCCTGGCTGGGACACAGCTGCGGGCATTGTCCCTATTGCGCAGAGGGGCGGGAAAACCTCTGCGACGATCCCGAATTCACCGGCTTCACGCGCGACGGCGGCTTTGCCAGCCACGTCATTGCCGATGCCGGCTTTGCCTTTGCGCTGAGCGGCCTTGCCGATCCGGTCGCCACGGCGCCGCTGATGTGCGCCGGTCTGATCGGCTGGCGGGCGCTGCGCATGGCGGGGGAGGGCCGCCGGATCGGGCTCTACGGCTTTGGCGCCGCCGCCCATATTCTGGCCCAGGTCTGCCGCTGGCAGGGACGCGACGTCTACGCCTTCACCCGACAAGGCGATCAGCCCGCCCAGGACATGGCCCGGTCGCTGGGCGCGGTCTGGGCCGGCGATTCCGGGCAGAGCCCGCCCGAACCGCTCGATGCCGCCATCATCTTTGCCCCGGTCGGCGATCTGGTGCCGGCTGCGTTGCGCGCGGTGCGCAAAGGCGGAAGGGTGATTTGCGGCGGCATCCATATGAGCGACATCCCGCAATTTGCCTATGAGCTGCTGTGGGGCGAGCGCGAAGTCCTGTCGGTGGCCAACCTCACCCGGCAGGACGGCGTGGAATTTCTCGATGTCGCCGCCAGGGCCGGCGTGCGCACGACGACGACGGTCTATCGCCTGGAGCAGGCCAACCAGGCGCTGGACGACCTCCGGCACGGCCGGTTCCAGGGGGCGGCCGTACTGGTGCCGTAAGGCCAAGACGCACGGATCCCGGCGGCCACAGGAAAACATCGGACTTGATCCAGAACAAGGATTGCCTGCCGCACGCGGCTAGATTGTCGAGCAATGGCAGGCCCGTGGCGGCGATCATCGCCCTCTGTGACCTGTCCGCATCGCAAGCTGACGGGAGAGGAAAGTGATCAAGGACATTGTGGTTCATCTCACCGGGTCGCAGGAAGACGAGGTTCGTCTCGCCTATGCCGAAGCCATCGGGGCGCGCTTTGATGCCCATCTGACCGGGCTTTACACTCATATCCTGCCCGAGGTCATCGGGGGCGACGGCGTCGCCCTTATCGCTATCGAGCCGCTTATCGAGCAGTCCAATAGCCAGGCCGACGCGACGCTGGAACGCCTGGAACAGCGGCTGGATCGCCTGACCATGCCCCATGAGGCGCGCCGGCTCGACGTGCTACCGGGCACAGCCGGCGATGCTCTGGCCGTGGAGGCACGGACGGCCGACCTGTTTGTCGCCACACGGCCCTATGGCGATCCGGCCGATGCCATGAACATGGAGGTTTCGGTCCTGTTCGGCTCGGGCAGGGCCTGCCTGTTCGTGCCGCCCAAGGCGCCGGCGACGCCCGTCTTCGGAACAGTCGTCGTGGCCTGGAACGGCAGCCGCGAGGCGGCGCGCGCGGTGGCCGAGGCGATGCCATTTCTCAAGCTGGCCGGCCAGGTAATCGTCGTCATGGTGGGCGAAGGGGAGGCGGCCAAGTCCGGCGGCGATATCGCGCGCCACCTGAGCCGGCATGGCATTTCTGCAGTCATTGGCACGGCCAGTGCCGGCGCCGAAGGCGCCAGCGAGGCGCTGCTGGCGGAAGTTCACCGGGTGGGCGCCGGCCTGCTGGTCATGGGCGGTTACGGTCATTCTCGGCTGCGTGAATGGATCCTAGGCGGTACCACCCGCCACATCCTCGCCAAGGCCGATGTCCCCGTGCTGATGGCGCGCTGACGCGGCGCGGTGGGCGCGAAATAATTGGTGAAACTTGATCGCCATCAAGAGTGCCTCCGCCGATCTGTCCTTTCTGAATGCACAGGGAGTGCAAGGAGGGTCTGATGTCGAGTTCAGAACTGACAGCCGCCGCGGCGGTTGGCACGGTGGTCGAGCCGGGACAAAAGCTGCGCCTGGGTGCGCTGACCGCCCTGGTCGTCGGCTCCATGGTGGGTTCGGGCGTGTTCAGCCTGCCGCAGAACATGGCGGCGGGAGCAGGGCCTCTTGCCATCATCATCGGCTGGACGATCACCGCCATCGGCATGCTGGCGCTGGTCTTCGTCTACCAGTCGCTGGCGACGCGCAAACCCGGTCTCGATGCCGGACCCTATGCCTATGCCAGGGCCGGGTTCGGTGAGTTCATCGGCTTCAACAGCGCCTGGGGCTACTGGATCAGCGCCTGGGTCGGCAATGTCTCCTACGCGGTGATCGTGTTCAGCGCGCTGTCGTATTTCTTCCCGGCATTTGGCGAGGGCAATAGCTGGCAGGCCATTGCCGGCGCTTCCATCCTGCTGTGGCTGATCCATGCGCTGATCCTGGCCGGCGTCCGGCAGGCGGCCGTGGTGAACCTGTTCGTCACCATCGCCAAGATCGCGCCGATCGTGCTGTTCATCGGAGTGGTCGTGGTGGCGTTCCGGGTCGAGGTCTTCGCGCTCGATTTCACCGGCCTTGGCAATGCCGAGCTGGGCACAATCGCCGACCAGGTCCGCAATACCATGCTGGTGACGCTATGGGTCTTTATCGGCATCGAGGGGGCCAGCGTGTTGTCGGCCCGCGCCGAACGGCGCAGCGACATTGCCACGGCCACGGCGCTGGGCTTTTTCACCTGCCTGGCGCTTTATGCGCTGGTATCGCTGCTGTCGCTGGGCATCCTGACCCAGCCCGAGCTGGCGGGTCTCAAGAACCCTTCCATGGCCGGCGTGCTCGAGCATGTGGTGGGGGCATGGGGCGCCGTGCTGATCAACCTGGCGCTGGTGGTTTCGGTCGTCGGGGCCTTTCTGAGCTGGACCCTGCTGGCAGCCGAAATTCCGCACGCGGCCGCGCGCGACGGCAGCATGCCCAAAATCTTCGCGCAGGAGAGTGACAATGGCGTGCCGGTCGTCTCGCTGACGGTCACCAACCTGCTGGTGCAGCTGTTCCTGATCATCACCTTCTTCGCCCAGAGTACCTATCAGGCGCTGTTTTATATTGCTTCGACGGCGATCCTCGTGCCCTACATCTTTTCGGGCGCATATGCGGCCAAGCTGGCACTGACCGGGGAGAGCTACAGCGTCGGTGAGCCGCGCCGGCTGGCCTTGTTCCTGGGCGGGCTCGCCACGGTCTACGGGCTCTGGCTCGTCTATGCGGCAGGACCGGCCTACCTCTTCATGTGTGCGCTGCTTTATGTCCCCGGCATCGCCATTTTTGCCTGGGCACGGCGAGAAGCCGGGCAGCGGATATTCAGGCCCTGGGAACTGGCGGTTGCCGTCGCCCTGGTCGCGGTTGCCCTGCTTGCCGCCTATGAAATGTGGATCGGCGCGGTGAGCCCGCTATGAGCGCCAAGACCATGCCCAGGCCCGGTGTCCATTCCGAAGTCGGCCGGCTGCGCCAGGTGATGGTGCATCGGCCCGACCTGAGCCTCAAGCGGCTGACGCCCGACAACTGCCATGCCCTGCTGTTCGATGATGTACTGTGGGTCAAGCGGGCCCGCCAGGAACATGATGTCTTCGTTGACGCGCTCCGGGAGCGCGATGTCGACGTGCTTGACCTGGGGGCGATGCTGGCCGAAACGCTGGCCCTGCCGACCGGCAGGGACTGGCTGCTCGATCGCCGCATCAATGCCGACAGCATTGGTGGCGACATGGTCGATGAGTTGCGCGGCTGGCTTGACGGCATGCCCTCGGCCGAGCTGGCCGAACGGCTGATCGGGGGCATTGCGCGGGCCGAGCTGCCGTTCAAGCCGGCTGGTCTGGCGGCCCGCACACTCATGCCCGGCGATTTCGTGCTGGCCCCGCTGCCCAACCAGCTGTTCACCCGTGACAGTTCGTGCTGGGTCTACGATGCGGTCTCGGTCAATGCCATGTACTGGCCGGCGCGGCGCCCCGAGGCCATCAATGTCGAGGCCATCTACCGCTATCACCCGGCTTTCGCCAATGGGACCTTCAAAACGCTGGCCAGTGTCGGCACACCGGGCATCGCCACGCTCGAGGGCGGCGACGTCATGCCGATCGGCAATGGCAAGGTCATTGTCGGGATGGGCGAACGAACGACGCCGCAGGGCGTGGCCGCGCTGGCCAGCCGACTGTTCGAGCTGGGAGTGGCCGATCACGTCATCGCCGCGCTGATGCCGCGCGAGCGCAGTTTCATGCATCTCGATACGGTATTTACCTTCTGTGACCGCGATCTTGTGACGCTCTATCCGCCCGTGGTCGACCATCTGCGCAGCTTCTCGCTGCGCCCGGGTTCGGGCCCGCTGGGCATCGAGATTGCCGAGGAGGAGGGGAAATTCGTCGACGTGGTCGCCCGCGCGCTGGGCATCAAGGCGCTGCGCGTCGTGGTCACCGGCGGCGACGGCTATGAGGCCGAGCGCGAGCAGTGGGATGACGGCAACAATGTCATCGCCGTCGAGCCGGGCGTCGAGGTGATCACCGTGGACGGTGCCGAGCTCAGCCGCGGGCGTGGCGGCGGCCATTGCATGACCTGTCCGCTGGCGCGCGATCCACTCTGATCCTTACGGGAGACCATTTCATGCCCATCAACCTGCACGGCCGCAGCGTCCTGACGCTGGTTGACTTCACACCCGACGAGATCCGCCTGCTGCTGCGGCTGGCAAGCGCGCTCAAGGCGGCGCGGCTTGCAGGCAGCGAAGTGCCACGCCTGGTCGGCAAGAATATCGCCCTGATCTTCGAGAAGGATTCGACGCGCACGCGGACGGGCTTTGAGGTCGCCGCGCACGACCAGGGGGCGCATGTGACCTATCTTGGGCCGACGGGAACCCAGATCGGGCACAAGGAAT